>CAIKTR010000177.1 GCA_903830425.1 uncultured Opitutia bacterium | reverse complement strand
TTTTTTCCGTGGGGATCGGGATGTTTTTCGTCTGGATGGATCCCTCGGCCGGCCCGGTGGTGCTGGGCGTGCTGCTCGGCCTGTGCGCGATTATCGCCGCGGTGATTCCCTGGCGCGTCGGCTACCAGGAGCGCCACCGCCGCCAGGGCGAGCGGGAGGTGCGCATCGGGCGCGACGGCCTGCGGCTGGGCCGCGAACTGCACGTGTGGCGGGGCTACGGCGCGCGGCTCGAGCAGGTCGAGGTGGGCAGCGGCACCCCGCCGTTCATTGAGATTTCCTATTCCACCCGCGCCAAAAACCAGCGCCAGATCAACGTCGTGCGGGTGCCCATTCCGAGCGGCGGCGACGTCCTCGCCGCCGAGGTCGTGGTGCAGCTGCGCGAGATAATCACAATGGCGCAGGGCTGATTCTCAGCCCCGACACTAGTTGCCGCATCCCCGAACCCTTCATGAACCTTTCTCCCCTCACTCGCTGGTCATCTGGGTTCAGAAATATGCGTTGGATCACCCTGCTCGGCGCGTCTGTCCTCTGTCCTGCCCTCGCGCCCGGTGGAGACCTGCCCTTAATTCTTAATGCGGAGCACCCCCCTTTCGTGGTCCAACAGAATCGTTATGATCCGGCCAAGGCGGCCTTGGCCCGAGAGACCAAACCACTCGGCAATAATAGCCATCCGGGGGAGGTCGGAGTATTCCATGCTAACTTTAAGCAGGAGATCATCTTCTCAGAACCCGTGACGTATACCTACACACCAACTGAAGAAGATAGACTGACTTTCACCAGTGAACATCCACCCAGAACTCCGCTGCCGGTTCATCTACTAAGACCTACGACCTGGGTGATCGCACGAAAGGCAAAAATCGAGGCCAGTTACGTCATCACGGTCTATCTCAGCCGAAGCACCGAGGATATCGCCCGAATCAGCAAGTCCGAGCTCGGCTGGTCAAATACGACGACCTTCCGCAAGACCGTAACCACGTTAGATTTTCCGGGGATCAATTGTAGCGGTCCCGTCGAAATGACCGACAATTGGTTCGGGTTCCGTTGCCATGTTAAGGGGGGCTTTTTCCTGCAAGTGAAAGCCGAATGGCCGGAATTGTACTTGGTGCGTGAGGACAAGGAGGTGGGCGGTGCACCTGGCTACCCTGGGTACAACAGCACGGCGCTAGATGCGATCGATGCGGAAATCAGAAAAGCCTATCGCTCGAAAATGCAGGCGGAGGTCTTGGCCTTCTCCAAGCAGGTGAAAATCAATCCGGAGCTTTATGGGCTTAGTCTCGCTCAACCTGTGACCGACTCCCTCGAGTTCGCCACCGACCCCGCCGGCAAGCAGTCCCTCCGGGCCGACGGCAAGGACGGCGTGTACGTGAAGGCCCGGGCGCTGCCGGCCCCCGGGGAAAAACCCGAGAGCGTCGCGGCGCGGACCCAGGCGATCACCTTTGTGTCGGCGGGTCCGGCCAAGGCGTGGGTGGACTTCGGCGCGCCGGCCGTCGACGGGCCGTGGAAGAAGGTCTACCTGCAGGCCTCGAACCCGGACAAGGTGCGCGGGAGCGCGATCCCGCCGCCGTCCGTGGAGATTCAGGCGACGCTGAAGACCGCCGAGCAGACGCTCACGAAGAGCCTCACGCTGGCGCTGACGCCGAACCCGACGATCGACGCCAAGCCCGACCTGGTGGAGTTCACGCTGCAGTCGGGGCAGACGGCGGAGGTGAAGGTGTCGCTCGAGAACCCCGGGCCGGAGAAGTGGCAGTTCCGCACGGAATACGAGCCGACCTCGCGGGCGCTGGCCAAGGCCGCGATCAAGGCGACGGACGCGAGCCAGGCCGTGCTCACGCTCAAGGAGGCCGGGCTGGAGGCGCTGCACGACGGCTCGAACACGGAATACGCGACCTTGCGCATCCTGGCCGAGCAGAAGGACCGCGAGCCGCTCGAGCGCGACATCAAGGTCGCCGTGGCGCAGGAGGGGCTGTTTGTCGCAAGCACCGGCCGCGATGCCCAGACGCGGCGCTTCAACGTGACGGCCGACGGTAAGGCGTCCCCGCGGGACATCGACTTCCGCATCTTCGCCCAGGACCCGACGTCCAAGCGGATCCTGAACCTGACCAAGAACCCCGCGACCCTCGCCCAGGTCACCGTCGAATGCCTCGAGGATCCCGCCTCGCTGGCCGGGCGGCTGATCGCGGCCGGCCAGCTCACCTGGAAGCTCGCCGGCCTCCGCTCCTCGAACCAGCCCTCGGCCATCCTGCGCCTGGCCTGCGCCAGGGAACTGCCGAGCGACGGACGCACGGTGCCCTGCGACTTCCGGATCACGTACACCGGGGGCCAGGACGAGTCGTTCTCGGCCCTCGTCACCGTCGGCCTCGTGACGACGGCGAACGGGCCCGGCGGCCGCGACTGGCAGATCGAGCTGGAGAAGTGCCAGACGATCATCCGCAAGTTCGTGCCGGCCGCGTACCAGCCGAAGATGCGCGAGCTGCTGGACCGGCGGAAGCAGACCCTCGGGCCGGAGGGCCTGCACGCCCTGCGGGAGCGGATCTGGGTGGCCGCCGCCGAGCTGACCCTGGGCGAGGGCGGCCGCGGCTACGCCGACGAGGCGCGCTGGGCCAACTACATCACCGAATCGCTGGAGTGGACGCAGTGGGCGGGCGACCTGGCGTTCACCGCGGCCATCGGGACCGTCACGGGCCCGTATGGCGCCATGGGCGCCAGCTCCCTCAAGGGCATGATCCTCTCGGCGCTCACGGCCTACCAGGACGGCCAGACCCCGGAGGAGTGGCTGTGGGGCAACCTGAGCACGATCCCCGGTATCCTCGAGGGGAAGGTCATCGACCCCGACACCTTCGAGCAGCTGGGCATGCAGCACAAGGCGAAGATCTGGGCCGTGTTTGTGAGCTACCACTTCCTGAAAAACCTCTACCAGGGACAGACCGTGGTGGAGTCGCTCAAGAGCACCGCGAAGGAGGTCGCGGGCAACCTGCTGGGCTCCTGGCTGGGCACGGAGGTCAAAAAGAACGGCCAGCGCGCGGCCGGCGGCTGGGCCGTCGACAAGGTCAAGGGGGCCGCCAGCACCCTCGCCTCCGCGGCCAAGGGCGGCAAGGCCGTCCCGCCCGCCAAGCCGGCCGCCGCGCCGACCCCCGCAGCCAAACCGGCGCAGCCCGCGGGCAAGCCGACCCCGGCGAAGGCCGTCCCCGTGGCCAAGGAAACGCCGCCGTCCACCGCGACCAAGCCCGGGACCAAGGTGTCGCCCGCCGCCAAGAGTTCAGGGGCCGGCGACACGGGAAATGGGAGCGGCAAGGCCAAGGCGCCCGACTCCCCCGCAACTTCGTCGAAGCCGTCCGCGGACACGCCCGCCGAGCCCGCTCCCGGCGCCGCCGGCTCGACGCCGAAGGCCCCGGCTCCCGAGCCGACGGGCACCAAGCCTGCCGCCCCGGCGAGCAAGCCCGCCGAGCCCGCCGGGCCCAAGACCGGCGCCGACCCCGCGTCCAAGCCCGCCGATGCCGGCGCCGCACCCGTGGTTTCCGATGCCGCCAAGCGGGTCCAGCAGCGGATGCAGCGGGCGGGCGACGGCGCCTACTACGCCCACCGCGACGATGTGCTGAGCATCATGCGCGACCCCTCGATGGTCCGCGCGCTGAAAAATGCGCCGCCGGAGATCCAGGCGGCCTTCGCCAACACCCGCGAGAGCCTCTACCGCCAGCACGACTGCGAGCTTGCGCAGTACGTGAAGGACCACGTCCCGGACATGAAGTACCGGATGGTGAAAGTGATGGAGTTCCGCACGCCGGGCGCCGACGGGCCGAGCCTCAACACCGACCGCGACTACCGGGTCTGTTACTATGCGGGCCGCGACCCGAACAACGGCCAGGAGATGTGGATCGAGGTGCCGCGCCGGCATTGGGAGGACCACTCCTATCAGACCTTTTCCCAGCTGACCGGCGGCCCGAACGGCACGCCGGCGCAGAACAAGGAGTGGGCGGCCGACCATCAGCAGTTGGCCACGGATCGCTATCATCCGGAGGCCAGCCCGGCCTTCACCGACCAGAAGACCGTCTGGAACCCGAAGACCCGGCAGTTCGACAAGGTGCAGGTGACCTCGAACTTCACCCGGGTGGGGAAGAACCAGCAGGAAGGCCTCGACGTGACGGACCCGCAGGCCCTCGGCCAGATGTACGTCGTCAAGGTCGCCGACGCGAAGTTCCGCCACGAGGCGCTGGTGCAGGCCAACAAGGCCGTCACCGCGCTGATCGACCTGCGCAAGAGCTACAACGTGCAGGGCCGGGAAATCGGCAAGATGCCGGAGAAGATGCTCAACGGCATGGTCGCGGTGTCCAATGCCTGCGCCAAGCTCAAGGCCGACCCGAATTGCCGCGACCCGGTGGCCATCGCCAAGGCCGAGCGCATCCTCCGCGAGAACGGCTTCTCCAGCCTGGGCGACTTCATGCAGAAAATGAGCGGCCAGTTCGAGTCGCTCAAGTTCATGGCCGCCGGCAAGGGGGCCGGTTCGTAGGATGCCGTGGGGCGGAAAGCCGAGCCCGCCCGCAGGGGCGGAAGTACGAAGCCGCCTGCAGGGGCGGAAGCACGAAGGCGGAAGTACGAAATCCGAGGGGCGGAAAGCTGCGGCGCGGAAAGCCGAGGCCGCCCGCAGGGGCGGAAGTACGAGGCCGCCCGCAGGGGCGGAAGTACGAGGCCGCCCGCAGGGGCGGAAGCACGAAGGCGGAAGTACGAAATCCGAGGGGCTGAAAGCT
>CAIKTR010000176.1 GCA_903830425.1 uncultured Opitutia bacterium | reverse complement strand
GCTGCAGGTCGGGTGGCTCGCCGCGGACGGGACCGGGGACTGGGCCACCTCCGACGAGGAGGCCGGCAGCGGGATCTTCCGCTGTCTCGAGCGGCTCGGCCGGCCGCCGGGCGAGGCCGGGGCGCTGGTCTACTGCGACGGGCCGGGCTCGATCCTCGGCATCCGCACGACCGCCATGGCGCTGCGCACCTGGTCGGTGCTCCAGCCCCGGCCGATGTTCGCCTATCACAGCCTGGCGGTCGTCGCCCAGGCCCTGCATCGGCCCGGCGCCCGGATCATCGCCGACGCCCGGCGGGACGCGTGGCACAGCCGCGCCTGCGACGGCCCCCTGCAGCGGGTGCCGGCCGCGGAACTCGGCGGCGAACTCCTGATGCCGGAGGGGTTCCGGCACTGGTCCCCCCTGCCCGCGGGCGTGACCCGCGTCCCCTACGGGCTCGCCGACCTGCTGCCGGTGGTCGCGGACGAGGACCTGTTTCGCGCCACCACCGCCCCGGAGGCGTTCCTGCACGAGGAGCCCAGCTACGCCACCTGGACCCCCCAGATTCATCGCGCCCCGTGAACCCCACCCCCCATTCCCGCCTGCCCCTCCGCTGCTGGGCCGAGATCGACCTGGCCGCCCTCGAGCGCAACCTCCGGCTCATCCGCGCGTCGCTGCCCGCGCACATCCGCTACGTCGCCGTGATCAAGGCCGATGCCTACGGCCACGGCCTGCCCGAGACGGCCGCCCGGCTCATGCACGCCGGGGCCGACCTGTTTGCCGTCGCCACGCTGTCCGAGGCCGCCACCGTCCGCGAGCTCGGCCCCGGCTGGCCCATCCTCCTGCTCAGCCCGCTGCTGCCCGAGGAGGACCGCTACCTCGCCGAATACGACCTCGCCGCCACCGTCTCCACGGCGGAGGAAGTGACCCGCTTCGAAGCCGTGGGCCGCGCCGCCGGGCGGCCGGTCGCCGTCCACCTGAAGATCGACACCGGCATGGGCCGCCTGGGCGTCTGGCACGAGCAGGCCCCCGCGCTGTACCAGCGGCTGGTCGCGTCCCCCCACCTCCGGCTGGCCGGGGTCTTCACGCACTTCGCGAGTCCGGACGACGACGTCGCCTTCACCGCGGAGCAGCGCCGCCGCTTTCTGGCCGCGCTCGACCGCTGCACCGGGCTCAAGCTCGGCGAACTGTTCGTCCATGCCGACAACAGCTCGGGCCTCGAGAGCATGCCCGGCGCCAGCCCGTTCAACGCGGTGCGGGTGGGCCTGCTGCAATTCGGCATCCTGCCCCATCCCCACTCGCTGCTCGCCCAGGTCCGCACGGAGCCCGTCTTCAGCTTCCGCACCCGCGTCGGCCTGGTGAAGACGCTGCCGCAGGGCACGACCATCAGCTATGGCCGGACCCACACCCTGGCGCGGGACACCACCGTGGCCGTGCTGTGCGCGGGCTATGGCGACGGCATCCCCCGCGCGGCCAGCAACCGCGCCCAGGTCCTCGTCGGCGGCCGGCGCTGTCGCGTCCTCGGCCGGGTGACGATGGATCAGACCATGGTCGACGTCACCGACGTGCCCGACGTCCAGTGTGGCACGGAGGCCGTGCTGGTCGGCCAGCAGGGGGGCACGGACATTTCCATCACCGAATTCAGCCGCTGGGCCGACACCATTCCATGGGAAACCCTCTGTTCCGTGACCAAGCGCGTGCCCCGGATCTACCGGACCACCCTCGGGGTCTAGGCTCGAGCGGCGGCAGCGTGCGGCCGGTTGTTTCGGCGGCCACGGAGACCGGGCGCGCCATTTTTCTCGCGCTTCCGGGGTCGGCGCCGTTTCGTCACCCCGTGCGACCGTTCCTCGCCCACGCCCCCCGCCGATCCGCCCGCCCCCGGGCGCCCCGCCGCGCTCAGGCCGGCCAGGCCCGGGCGGTTCCATCCTTTTGAGTCCCCGGCCATGCCCGCTCCCCTCTCGGACCCGATTTTTCCCAGCACCCGGCGCGAATTCATCGCGCGGTCGGGACGCGGGCTCGGCCTGCTGGCACTGAGCGGACTGGCTCCGGCGCTGCTGGCCAGAACCACCGTCGACGGCGGCACCGGCGGGCGCATCCTGGTGCTGGTGCAGCTGACCGGGGGCAACGACGGGCTCAACACGGTCGTGCCCTACGAGGACGCCGACTACTACCGCCTGCGTCCGACCCTCGCCCTGGCGAAGGGCCAGGTGCTGCGGCTCAGCGACACCCTGGGGCTGCACCCCTCCTGCGCCGCGTTGCACGCCCTCTTCGGCGAGGGCAAACTCGCCGTGGTCCAGAACGTCGGCTATCCGCAGCCCAACCGCAGCCACTTTCGCTCCACCGAAATCTGGGAAACGGCCAGCGCCAGCGACGAGTTCCGGCCCGACAGCTGGATTGGCCGCTATCTGGACCACGCCGGTGCCGGCCTGCCCGTCGCGTCCCGCGATGCGCTGGGCCTCTGCCTCAGATCAGGCCTCCCGCGGTTCTGCCGGTCGCATCCCCACGGCGAAGCCTCCGGGCCGATCCCGGCGCTCGAGCCGGTGATTGACGCCTACCGGCCGGCGGTGCCGTACCCCGCCAACAGTTTTGCCGGCGCGCTGCGGCAGGTCGCGGCGCTCATGGCCGCCGACCGGCCGACCCGGATCTACCGCGTCGCGCTCAGCGGCTTCGACACGCACAGCAATCAGGCCCACCAGCACGCCAACCTCTTGGCCACGCTGTCCACCGGCCTCGCCGCCTTTCAGCGCGACCTCGAGCGCCAGGGCCTCGCCGACCAGGTCTGCACGCTGACCTGGTCCGAATTTGGGCGTCGGCCGGGTGAGAACGAGAGCCGCGGGACCGACCATGGCACCGCCGCCCCGCTGTTCCTGCTGGGCACCCGCCTCCGGGGCGGCCTGCACGGCACCGCGCCGTCGCTCCAGCTCGCCCCCGAGCAGGACCTCGCCCACCGCACCGATTTCCGCCGCGTCTACGCAACGCTGCTGGAGCGCTGGCTGGGCTGCCCCGCGGCCGCCGTGCTCGGCGGCGAATTCCGCCCGCTTCCCCTCGTCTGAGCCGGAGGGGGGCTTACTTGCCGATGCCGTAGGTGCGGAACCCCAGCGCCGCCAGCTTGGGCAGGTCGAGGATGTTGCGCCCGTCGAAGATGAAGGCCGGCTTGTGCATCGCGGCCAGGATCCGGCCGTAGTCGAGCTGCTTGAACTCGTCCCACTCCGTCACCACGGCGATCGCATGCGCCCCGGCGGCGGCCTCGTACGCCGTCGACGCCACCGTCAGCCGGGGGTCCGACTTGCCCGCGCCCAGCACGTCGGCGCGGATCTCGTCGGCCGGCACCTGGGGATCGTAGATTACAACCTTCGCCTGCTCCGCCAGCAGGTCCCGGCAGACCGCAATGGCGGCCGACTCGCGCGTGTCGTTGGTGTCCTTCTTGAAGGCAAAACCCAGGATCGCGATTTTCTTGTCCGCCACGGTATTGAACAGCGCCCGCACGATCTTGGTCGCGAACCGGCGCTTCTGCCAGTCGTTCATGCGCACCACGCCGTCCCAGTAGGCCGCCACCTCCGGCAGGCCGAAATGCTCGCAGAGATAGACGAGATTGAGGATGTCCTTCTGGAAGCAGGACCCGCCGAAGCCGACCGAGGCCTTCAGGAACTTCGGTCCGATCCGCGAATCCTTGCCGATCGCGTTCGCCACCTCGTCCACATCCGCCCCCGTGGCTTCGCACAGCGCCGAGATGGAGTTGATCGACGAGATGCGCTGGGCGAGGAAGGCGTTCGCCACCAGCTTCGAGAGCTCGGACGACCAGAGGTTCGTCGTGAGGATGCGGTCCCGCGGCACCCACCGGGCGTACACGTCGACGAGGGTCCGCATCGCCTGCTCGCCGCCCGGGGTGCGCTCCCCGCCGATCAGCACCCGGTCCGGGAGTTGCAGGTCCGCGACCGCGGTCCCCTCCGCGAGAAACTCCGGGTTGGACAGCACCTCGAACGCGATGCCGCGGGTGTTCGCCGCCAGGATGTCCTTGATCGTCTCCGCCGTCTTCACCGGGATGGTGGACTTCTCGACGATGATCTTGGGGCTGGTCGCCACCTCCGCGATCGTGCGCGCCACCGACTCGATGAACCGCAGGTCCGCCGCCCGGCCGGCCCCGACCCCGTAGGTCTTCGTCGGGGTGTTCACCGCGACAAAAATGATGTCGGCCGCCTTGATCGCGCCGGTCACATCCGTGGAAAAATGCAGGTTCCGGCCGCGGGTCTGACGGACGACCGCGTCGAGCCCGGGCTCATAGATGGGCAGCGTGTCCGAATTCCATGCGGCGATGCGGGCCGCGTTCATGTCGACGACCTGCACCTCGATGTCCGGGGCCTTCAGGGCGATCATCGCCATGGTGGGACCGCCGACGTAACCCGCTCCAATGCAGCAAATTTTCATGCGAAACGCTACTTTGCCGGCCGCAGGCCCAAATCCAAGGATGAAGTAAGCGGGCGCGCCGCGAGTCGCCCCCGCGGCACGCCGGCGGTCGGACTGCTCCGGCGACGGCGGCGGTGGCGGGGAAAGACTCAGGCCGGCGTGGGCGTCGGGGTCGGCACGCCGGCGAGCGCCCCAGGGGCCGCGGCCTTATCCGCGGCCCGCTTCTCCATGGCCTTGGCGTCGCTCTTGCCCATCGCCTCGCGCAGCACCGGCGACTGGATCTCGCCGTGCTTGAGGATTTCCAGGACGTGTTTGCCCTCGATGGTCTCGTGCTCGATCAGCGCCATGGCGACCTTGTCCAAGGCGGCGCGATGCTCGGAAATGATCAGCTGGGCCCGCTGGTACTGGCCGCTGATGATTTCGCGCACCGCGAGGTCGATCCGCCGGGCGGTGTCCTCGCTGATGTGGCTGGAACGCGTGATGTCGCGGCCGAGGAAAACGGTGTCCTGGTTCTCGCCCAGCGCGATCGGGCCGAGCTCGCTCATCCCGTAGTCGCAGACCATGGAGCGGGCCACCCGGGTGGCATGCTTGATGTCGCCGTAGGCCCCGTTGCTGATGTCGCCGGTGACCAGTTCCTCGGCGATGCGGCCGCCCATCGACATCGCGATCTCGTCGAGCAGCTTCTTCTTCGGGCGGGTGAGGATGTCCTTGGTGGGAAAGTACGTGGTGCTGCCCAGGCTCTGGCCGCGCGGGATGATCGTGACCTTGTGGACCGGGACGGTGCCGTCATCGAGGACCGCCTGGACCACGGCGTGACCCGCCTCGTGCCAGGCGATCAGGCGCTTCTCGCTGTCGTCCATGACCCGGCGGCGCTCCCGGCCCCAGAGGACCTTGTCGCGGGCGTCGCCGATATCGACCATCTCCACCTTCTTCTTGTCGCGGCGGGCGGCGAGCAGGGCGGATTCGTTGAGCAGGTTGGCGAGTTCCGCGCCGGACAGGCCGGGGGTGCCGCGGGCGATGGAGGCCAGGTCGACGTTCTCGGCGAGGCTGATCTTGCGGGCATGGACCCGGAGAATCTGCTCGCGGCCGACCAAATCGGGCAGGTCGACGTAGATCTGGCGGTCAAAGCGGCCCGGGCGCAGCAGCGCGCTGTCCAGCACGTCGGGACGGTTGGTCGCGGCGATGATGATGACGCCCTCGGTCGTGTCGAAGCCGTCCATCTCCACGAGCAGGGAGTTGAGCGTCTGTTCGCGCTCGTCGTTGCCGCCGCCGAGGCCGGCGCCGCGCTGGCGGCCGACCGCGTCGATTTCATCGATGAAAATGATGCACGGCGCGCTCTTGCGGCCCTGCTCGAACATGTCGCGCACCCGGCTGGCGCCCACGCCGACGAACATCTCGACGAAGTCGGAGCCCGAGATGCTGAAGAACGGGACGTCCGCCTCGCCGGCGACGGCCTTGGCCAGCAGGGTCTTGCCCGTGCCCGGGGGCCCGACCATCAGGATGCCCTTCGGGATCTTGCCGCCCATCTTGGTGAACTTCTTCGGGTCCTTGAGGAAATCGACGACCTCGCTGACCTCCTCCTTGGCCTCGTCGCAGCCCGCGACGTCCGCGAACGTCAGCTTGTCCCGGTCGCGGGTCAGGAGCTTGGCCCGGCTCTTGCCGAAGCTCAGCGCGCCCTTGCCCGCCTGCCGCAGCTGGCGGATGAAGAGGAAATACAGCAGGCCGATGATCAGGAGGAACGGGATCACGTTGACCGCGATCTGGGAAAGCAGCGTGGTGGCGGGCTGCTCGGCGAAGGCCTGGGACTTCTGCAGGCGCTCCATGTTGGCGTCGGTCAGACGGCCGGCGGCGCGAAACTGCGTCGTGGGGCCGCGCTCGCCCTCCAGCCCGGACTCCTTCGCCGTCTCACCCGTGATCACCACCCAGTCGCGGCCACCGGAGGCGTCCGGGCGGATCACGCCCTCCTTCACCTTGCCCTGCTCGGCCAGTTCAACCACCTTCTGGATCTTGACCGACGCGGGCGTCGTCAGGCGGCCGGGGGCAAAAAACAGCAGCGCCATCGCCGCGAGCACAATCACCAGCCAGATCACCAGCATCTTGGGCTGGAAACGGTCGGGGGGCAGGTTCTTGAGCGAGCGGCGCTTCTTGGGGTTGTCGGAATCGGGCATGGAAAATGGGACTGAGGGCCCATGGTGGATGTTCCCGCCTATAAGTCAATTGGCCCCGAGGTGGAATTGGCGCGTTTTTCCGTAATTCGGCAGCGCAGCCGCCCCTGCCCGATCACCGCGAAGGCGTCCGCCCCGAGGCTTTGGCGCGTGGTCCGCGCGGCCATCACGTCGGCCAGCAGGGTGTCGAAGGCCTGGCGGGAGAGGTGCATCGTCCGCGGCTGGGCCAGCAGCCAGTGGTGCAAGGCGCGGCGCACCAGCGCGCGGGGCTTGCCCACCAACCGGCGCAGGAGGAGCGAGCCGTCCGCCGCCACCGGCCGGACGGAGTCCAGCCAGGCCTCCAGCGCCGTGTCGTCCTCCTCCAGCAGTTCGCGGGCGCGCGCCGCGCCGGCCAGCGCATCCCGCTCCGCCGCCCGCTGCCACGCCGGCAGGACGTCGCGGCGGATCCGGTTCCGCAGGAAATACCGTCCCGCGTTGGTGGGGTCCTCCCGCCAGGTCGCCCCGGCCTGGCGCAGGGCCGCCCGCAGCTCGCGCTTCTTGAGGGTCAGCAGCGGCCGCAGGTGCACCCGGCCGCGGGGCATCCGGTGGACCGGCCGGGGCGCGGCCAAGCCACCCGTGCCGCTGCCCCGCGCCAGGCGCATGAAAAACGTCTCCGCAATGTCGTCCTGCTGGTGCCCGCACCACCGCGCCTTGGCGTGGCGGTCAAAAAAGGCATGGCGCGCCGTGCGCGCCTCGGCCTCGCTCGCGCCGCGGTGGGCCTCCCGCCACTCGCCGACGACCAGCGGGACGCCCAGCGCCCGGCACACCCGGCCGCAAAACTCCGCGTCGCGGCGCGAGCCGGCCCCCCGCAGCCGGTGGTTGAAGTGGAGCGCCCGCAGGCGGGACCGGCGCTCCGGCCAGTGCGCCCAGAGCAGCAGCAGGAGGCAGAGCGAATCGGCCCCGCCCGAGAACGCGACCGACCAGGTCTGCCGCGGCGAGGCGTCCTCGGCCCAGGCCCGCACGGCGGGATGCAGCCGCGCCCGCGGCAGCGCCGCGGCCAGCCGGGTAGCGCAGTGCGCCCAGTGGGAGGCCGCCCGGGCGCCTGGGCGTTTCCCGCTCACTGGAAGCTGAGATACTCCTGACCGAAGTGCGGGACCAGCGCCGCCGGGATTTTCACCCGGCCATCCGCCTGCAGGTTGTTCTCCAGGAGCGCCGCCAGCACGCGCGGCACCGCCAGGCCCGAGCCGTTGATGGTGTGGACCAGCTCGGGCTTGCCGGATTCCTTCGCGCGGAAGCGGATCTGGGCGCGGCGCGCCTGGAAAGCCTCGAAATTCGAGCAGCTCGAGACCTCGAGCCACCGCCGCTGGCCCGCGCCCCACACCTCGAGGTCGTATTTTTTCGACTGCGCAAAGCCCAGGTCGCCGCCGCACATCAGCAGCACGCGGTAGGGCAGCTCGAGCTTCTGCAGCAGGCGCTCCGCGTCGGCGCGCAGCTTGTCCAGCTCGTCGTAGCTCGTCGCCGGGTGCACCCATTTCAGCAGCTCCACCTTGTCGAACTGGTGCACGCGGTTGAGCCCGCGCACGTCCTTGCCGTAGCTGCCGGCCTCCCGGCGGAAGCAGGGCGTGTAGGCGCAGCGGTAGACGGGCAGGGCCGACTCCTCGAGGATCTCGTCGCGGTAGAAGTTCGTCAGCGGCACCTCCGCGGTGGGCACGGCATACAGCCGGTCCGGGGTGGTCTCGTACATCTGGCCCTCCTTGTCCGGCAGCTGGCCGGTGGCGGTGGCGCTGGCGGCGTTGACGAAGATCGGCGGGCTGACCTCGACGTAGCCGGCCCGGCCGTTCTCCGTCAGGAAGAACTGCAGCAGCGCCCGCGCGAGCCGCGCGCCGTCGCCGATGAAGAACGGGAAGCCCGCCCCCGTCACCTTCGCGCCGCGGGCAAAGTCAAAGAGCCGCTCAAACCCGGGGATCTCCCAGTGCGGCAGGGCGTGCGGCCGCGGCGCCTCAGCGTCGCCGTGCCGCGCGCAGACCACGTTCTCCTCGGGCGTGCGCCCCTCCGGCACGCTGGCGTGCGGCAGGTTCGGGACGGACAGCATCGCGAGGCGGAACTTCTCCTCCGTCTCCTTCAGCCGCGCGTCGCGCTCCTTCGTCTGGGCGGACACGGCCTTGAGCTCGGCGACCTTCGCGACGAATTCCGGCGACCCCTTGGGCAGGGCGGCCATCGCGGCATTGGCGGCCTTCTGCGTGGCGCGGAGGGCCTCGACCTCCTGGAGCTGGGCCCGCCAGACGGTGTCGAGCGCGAGCACCGCGTCGAGGTCGACCTCGAGATGTTTCTTGGCGATCGCCGCGCGGACCAGGCCGGGCGATTCACGGAGCAGTTTGGGGTCGAGCATGGCGGGTAGGATTAGCGGGTTTTCTCGAAGCGGGCGCGGGCGCGCTGGAAGCGGGCGTAGACGTCCTTGGCCGGCAGGAGCCGGAGGTCGCCCCCGGGGGCCTGCACCACGACGTGGCTCGGGGCGGACAGCGGATAGGGGCCGAACAGCCGCGGGTCGGTGGGGCCGAACACGCCGAGCGTCTTGACCCCCAGGGCGGCCGCCAGGTGCATCGGGCCGCTGTCGTTGGTGAGGACCCACTCCGCGCGCTGGATGAGCGCCGGGAGGGAGACGAGGCTGGTGTTGGCCGTGAGGTTGAGGAACTGCGCGGAGGGGAACGCGTGGCGGTCCGGCACGCGGTTGTTGCCGGCCCAGATCACCTTCCGGGTGGGATGCTCGCGGAGGATCATTTCGGTCAGCTGCTTGAATCCGCCCCAGCATTTCTCCGCCCGGCGGCTGTCGGGGAACATCAGGAACGGCTTGGACCCGCCGCGGCCCTCGGCAAAACTGAGGTGGAACGCGCCGGACTCCCGGAACCGCAGGCGGCCGCGCAGCTCGGGCTGGGCCCCGAGCACCGGGCAGAACTGCAGCAGGATGTCGACCGCATGGCTGCGCCGGCCGTCCGGCGGCAGCGGCACCTTGAGATCGTAGAACATGCCGGCCCACTCGCGGGCGTCGGTGCGGCCGACCTTTTTCTTGCCCAGGCTCCGCGAGGTCATCAGGCCCGTGCGCAGCAGGCCCTGGAAATCAAACACGTAGTCAAACTTGGTCCGGCGCACCTCGCGCATCAGCGCCAGGAAACCGGCCGCGCCGGCGGCGCGCTCGAAGACATAAACCTGGTCCACCGCCTCGCACGCCCGGACGATGGGGGCGAAGATTTCCCGCACAATCCACGAAATCCGCAGCCCCTCGCACTGGGCCTTGAGCGAGGTCGCGACCTGCAGCCCGTGGACAATGTCCCCGAGCGAGGAGGGTTTGATGATGAGAAGTTCGGTCATGATCAGCTGCGGCCTAGTCAGAATCTGCTTTTAACCGCCGGGCCGCATCGTTTGATGCAGTATGACGTTCAGAGCAAACGCTAATCCGTCAACCTCTTGCTGAAACTTCTGCTCCAGACCATCGGCTGGGCCCTGGCCCACACCCCGGAACGGCTCCTGCACGGCCTCGCCGCCGGGCTGGGCGAAGCCGTGTTCTGGCTCATCCCCCGGCGCCGGCGGGTGGCCCTGTCCAACCTCGACCACGCCTTTCCCGAACGCCCGGCGGCCTGGCGGCGCCGGACCGCCCGCGCCAGCTCGCGCCGGCTGGTTGAAACCGTCCTGCTGTCCCTCGCGACCCCCTATCTGAGCGAGCCCCGCCTGCGCCGCATCCTCCGGGTGGCGCCGGCGCTGGTCGACCTCGTCACCCGCGGCCACCGGGAGCCCCGCCCCACCGTGCTGGTCACGCCGCACATGGCCTACTGGGAGGTGCAGACCTGCATGCCGCTCGTCCTGCCCGCGCCCTTTCCGGAGATGGGGGTGATCTACCGGCCGCTCGACCACGCCGCCGCCGACGACTGGGTCAAGCGCGCGCGCGAGCGCTTTGGCATGCGCCTGCTGTCCCGCCGGGAGGGCTTCGCGGCCGCGCTGAAGATCCTGCGGAACCGCGGCATCGTCGGCGTGCTGTTCGACCAGAACGCCGGGCTGCACGGGGCGCTCACCACGCTGTTCGGCCGCGTCTGCTCGACCTCCGAGCTGCCCGGCCTGATGGTCGAGAAATTCTCCGCCGACCTCGTCGTGCTCTACCCGCGCCGGCTCGGGTTCTGGCGGGTCGAGCTGGGGCTCGAGCCCATTGCCCAGGACCAGACCACGGCCGGCGCGACCATCGCCTGCAACCGCTGGCTCGAGGCCAAACTGGCCGGCGACGACGGCCTGTGCGCCTCCTGGCTCTGGGCCCACGACCGCTGGCGCAACCAGGACATCCCCGCGCAGCGGCTGCGGCTGGAGGCCAAGCGGAACTTCCTCGCGGCGGAGCTCCCGGCCCGCGGCCTGGACGCCCTGCCCCGCCGCACGCGCATCTTTGTCCGGCTCCCGAATTGGCTCGGCGACGTGGTCATGGCCCTGCCGCTCCTGCGCGCGCTGCGCGTCTCGCGCCCGGATGCCGAAATCACGCTGCTCGCCAAGCCGCAGTTTCTCCCGCTGCTCCAGGGCTGGAACCTGGCCGACCGCCTCCGGCCCCTGCCGCCGCGCGGGCTCGGCTACTTCCTGCACTTCTGGCGGCTGCGCCGCGCCTATCCGGACGTCTGGCTGCTCTTCACCAACTCCCTGCGCGGCGACGCCGAGGCCTGGCTCAGCGGTTGCCGGCAGCGCTTCGGCCTGGTGCGGCCCGGGAAATACCGCCCGCTGCTCACCCACGCCTACCGGGTGCCGGCCGGGTGGGACGAGCGCACGCACCACCAGCTGGAGCTGTGGACCGGCTTCCTGCGTCATTTCGGACTCAGCGCCGAGCCCGACCGCGGCCCGCTGACGCCGGCCGGCGCCGCCGGCGCCGGCATCGGGCTGATCGCCGGCTCGGAAAACTTCCCGGCCAAGCGCTGGCCCATCGAGCACTGGCGGGCGCTGATCGCCGCCCGGCCCGCCGACCGGTTCGTGCTCTTCGGCACCGCCCAGGACCGGCCCATCGCCACGGCCATCGCCGCCGGCTTCGGCCCGCGCGTGGAAAATCTCGCGGGCCGCACCTCCCTCCCCGACTTCGGCGCCCAGCTCCGCGGCTGCCGGCTGCTGGTCACCAACGACACCGGCGGCATGCATCTCGCCAACGCCCTCGGCGTGCCCCTGCTCGCCCTCTTCGGGCCCACCAACCCGGTCCGCACCGGTCCCGTGTTTTCCGCCCCCGTGACGATCCTCCAGCCGCCCGGCGGCGCCCCGACCGGGGGCGCGTCGCTGGCGGACCTGGACCCGTCGCTGGTGCTCGCCGCGCTGGCCCGCCTGGACCCGCTGCCCCCGCCGGCCACTTAAGCGTTGCCCGCGCCCTCCCCGGCCCCACCACTGCTCCCGCGATGCCCCTGCTGCAAGTCACCGACCTCCGCACCTGGTTTCACACCCGCAACGGAGTCTGCCGCGCCGTCGACGGCGTCAGCTTTCAGGTCGAGCGCGGCGAGACGCTGGGGCTGGTCGGCGAGTCGGGCTCGGGCAAGTCGGTGACCGGCTATTCGCTCATGGGCCTGGTGCCCCAGCCGCCGGGAAAAATCGAGGGCGGGACCGCGTGCTTCGACGGCGTGGACCTGCTCCACGCCCCGCCCGCCCAGCAGCGGGCCCTGCGCGGCAAGCGCATCGCGATGATTTTCCAGGACCCGATGACCTCGCTCAATCCGTACCTGCGGATTTCCGACCAGCTGATCGAGCCCCTCCTCATCCACGAGGCGGTCTCCCGGCGCGAGGCCCTGGCCCGCGCCCTCGCCCTGCTCGAGGCCGTGGGCATCAGCGACGCCGCCACGCGGATCCACGGCTACCCGCACGAGTTTTCCGGCGGCATGCGCCAGCGCGTGATGATCGCGATGGCGCTCATCACGAAGCCGGAGCTCCTCATCGCGGACGAGCCCACCACCGCCCTCGACGTCACGGTCCAGGCGCAGATCCTCGAGCTCATCAAGCGCCTGCAGCGCGAACTCGGCATGGCGGTCATTTTCATCACCCACGACCTGGGGGTGGTGTCCGGCCTCTGCGACCGGGTGCAGGTGATGTACGCCGGCCGGATCGTCGAGACGGCCGACACCCGCACGCTGTTTCGCGCGCCCCGGCATCCCTACACCCAGGCGCTCCAGCGCTCCATCCCCTCGCTGCAGGCCAAGGGCGCCGAGCTGTTCACGATTCCCGGCCTGCCGCCCGACCTCACCCAGCCCCTGACGGGCTGCGCCTTCGCCCCGCGGTGCGCGCACGCCACCGACCGCTGCCGGGCGGAGACTCCCCGGCTGGCCGCCGTGACCGCCACCCACGCCCAGGCCTGCCTCCGCGTGCAGGCCGGCGAACTCTGAGCCCGGAAGGTCCCATGCCCGACACCATCCTCCAGCTCACCGACCTCCAGGCCCACTTCCCCCTGTCGTCCGGCCCGCACTTCCGCCGGCAGACCCGGATCGTCAAGGCCGTCGACGGCGTCACCCTCTCCCTCCGGCGCGGGGAGGTCCTCGGCCTCGTGGGGGAATCCGGGTGCGGCAAGTCCACCCTCGCCCGCGCCATCCTGCAGCTGGTGCCCGTCACCGCCGGCACGGTGGTGTTCAACGGCCGGAATCTGGCCACGGCCACCGGCGACGAACTGCGCGCCGCCCGCCGCGGGCTGCAG
>CAIKTR010000175.1 GCA_903830425.1 uncultured Opitutia bacterium | reverse complement strand
GGGACTAGTCGTTGGCTTCCAGCACCAGGACCCAGTCGTGGCCGTGGCCGGCGGGCGGGGGGCAGGTGAGCCGGCCCTCGGCGTTGGCGCGGACCTGGCTGGGGCGGCCGCAGCGGCCGGTCACCGGGTCGAAGATCGTGGCGCGGTGTCCGCTTTTTGGGGCCAGCTCCCGGACCACGATGGGCTCGTGGTAGGGCACGTAGGTCACGCGCACCTGGCCCGGGATGCCCGCGGTCTGCGGACCGTGCAGGCTCGGGTCGGGCGGGACCGTCGGGCCCCAGGGCGCCTCGTCCAGCTGGCCGACAACCACGGCGGCCGGCCAGCCGGCGGCCTCATAGCCCGGCGTGTCCCAGCCGCCCAGCTTGCTCGGCCAGGCCTGCCAGGTGGCGTCGGTCAGGATCCGCTGGGTGCGGCCGTCGGCGAAGCAGATCTCGAGGCAGGCCAGCAGGCCGGGCGTGTCGCCGGAGGGCGGCCGGTGCTCGCACCAGACGGTGAGCACGTTGCGGCCGGGCCGCAGCAGGTGGGCGCGGTCGTTGAACTGGGAGCCCGTGCGCCATTCGAAGCCCGTGCCGGCGGGGGCGCCGTTCAGCTGGGCCTCGGTGTGCGCGGTGCCGCAGAAGCGGAGGCGGGCGCGGGCGACCCGGCGGCCCGCGGGCAGGGTGAACTCCCGGCGGAAATAGCGGCGGAGGGAGGCCGCGTCGCGGGGCGGGTTTTCCCGCGAGGTCCAGATCCGCTGCGCGCCGGCGAGGGAGACGCTGACGTCGCCGGTGTAGGCGGCCCACTCGGGGTGGGGCTCGAACTTTTCCCACGCGAACCGCGTGAGCAGGCGCTTGCCGTGCGCGCATTCCGCCGACCCCGGGTAGTGCATCGCGACCGCCCAGGGCGTGTCGCCGTAGTTGCCGCCGTGGGGCGAGGCCCCGTGCGGCCAGACCGCGGTGTTGCACTGCCAGATGCCGTTGCCCCCGTAGGTGTGCCCCATCGCGCCGTTGAGCACGCAGGACCAGAAGGCCCGGCGCGGCCAGGGCGACGTGATCGTGCCGAGCAGCATCTCGTAGCACGGCTCGCCATTGATCACCGGCATGCGCGGGGCGGCCGCATAGGTCTCGCGCACCGCCGTGATCGCGAGGGACACCGACTCGTTCTGGGCGTGCGCCACCTGCAGCAGGTCAAAGTCGAGCAGGCTCTCGTCCTCCGTCGCGTTGCGCGCCGTGTAGCGGTTGATCGCGGTGGGATGGATCGTGACCGGGCGGTGGAACGGATCCGTCGCCCGCACGTAGCGCATCAGGCGGGTCCAGCCCTTGACCATGCCGCGGTCGTCCTCGGGGAAGTTCTTTGCCAGGTACCACGGCAGGTTGGCCTCGCCCGCGACGCACCAGACGATCGGCCACGCGCCGTAGCGCGCGATGAGGTAGCGCCAGTGGGCCTTCAGCTGGTCCTCCGTCATCCAGGCGATGAAATACCCCCACGCGCCCACGAGGCAGGGCGTGATCCCCTCCGCCACGAGGTGGCCGAGCTTCCGGTCGACGGCGTCGAAGTACTCGGGGCGGATGTGGGCGTAGCCCTCCTCCCAGGGGAAGCCCGCCTCGTTGGCGCCGCGCGGGTCGAAGGCGTGCATGTCGGGATAGAGGCCGGCGATGATCTGCACGACATTGTAGCCCTTTTTCTTGCGGTCGGCGGTGAGGTGCTTGAAGCCCCGCGGCCAGTCCACCCGCTTGCAGAGGCCCATCCACCAGGTGTCACCGAGCCAGAAGAAGGGGGTGCCGTCCCCGTGCTCGAAGTGGCGCCGGTCCGGGGCGACGCGCACCGGGCCGTGGAGGTACAGCGGGTTTTTCCCGGCGTACGGCGCGATCGTCAGGGTGCCGCGTCGGTCGTGCAGCCCGGCGTCCGACGCGGGGGTGCATTCCGTCCGGTAGGTGTGCCTACCGGTGAGCGGGGAGGCGTAGCGGACCTTCCAGGTGTGGGCCCCGGCCCAGAAGGCGGGGACGCGGAAGGTTTGGCCGGCCGGATCCGTGAACACCACATCGAGCACGACCTGATTGAACGGATCGGGGTACCGGCCGAGCGCGGTGAACGTCACCTCCTGTGGCACATTGGCCGCGGGACGGGTGGCCGGCGCGGGGCGGCGCGCGGGCGAGATTTTTTTCGGGGCGGGGCGGAGGGGGCTTTTCATGTGGGGAGAAAGGGGCGGTCCGCGGGCGAGCGTCAGGACCCGCGGTCCGGGCCGCGGGGGGCGGCGAGGAGGGACCGGAGTTTTTTTACCTTGGGCTGGATGACGGCGGCGCAGTAGGCCCGCTCGGGGTGCTGGGCGAAATAATTCTGGTGGTACTCCTCGGCCGGCCAGAAGCGCGGCAGCCGCCGGATCTCCGTCGTGATCGGCGCGGTGAGGCCGGCCTGGGCCGCGGCGCGGGAGGTGGCCGCGGCGGCCTGCTGCGCGGCATCCGCCGGGAAGATGACCGAGCGGTAGCGCGTGCCGAGGTCCTCGCCCTGGCCGTCGGCCTGGGTGGGGTTGTGCACCTGCCAGAAGAACTCCAGCACCTGCGCCAGCGTGATCACCGCGGGGTCATACTCGAGTTGCACGACCTCGGCGTGGCCAGTCCGGTCGGTGTACACCTGCTCGTAGGTGGGGCGGTCCACCGTGCCGCCGGCATAGCCGCACGTCACGCGGGTGATGCCGGGCAGCAGCCGGAACGAAGCCTCGAGGCACCAGAAGCAGCCGCCGCCGAGGACGAGGGGGGCAGGGAGGGAGGTCATGGCAGCAACCGGGGGTGGGGCGGCGGCGGGGGCGTGGCCACCGGTCAGGCGCCCGCCCCGCCGACCAGGCGGGTCAGGTCGGAGCCGGCGAGGAAGAGGCGCATGAGCGCCTCGAGCCCGGCCGCGTCGGCGGCGTCGAACCGCGCCAGCGACGGGCTGTCGAGGTCGAGCACGCCGCACAGTTTCCCGTCGTGGATCAGCGGCACGACGACCTCGGAGCGCGACGCGTGGTCGCAGGCGATGTGGCCGGGAAATTGCGTCACGTCGGGCACGACCTGGGTGGTGCGGCGCAGGGCGGCCGTGCCGCAGACCCCGCGGCCGAGGGCGATGCGGGCGCAGGCGACCCGGCCCTGGAACGGCCCGAGCAGGAGCTCCGGGCCGCGGAGAAAATAGAACCCGACCCAGTTGAGGTCGGGCAGGGCCTGGTGGAGGAGGGCGGCGGTGTTGGCCGCGTTGACGAGGCCATCCGTCTCCCCCGCGAGCAAGGCGCCGAGCTGGGCGGCGAGGGCGCGATAGTCCTCCTCCTTGGAGACTCCGGCGGTGGCTTGGACGACGAACATGCGACGCGGTCGGGTGGGGCGGTTGGGGCGGCAGGGTGGGGTCGCCGGACGGTGGCTTTTGAACCAAGGGGCACGCGAGAAAATTCCCCGCGCCGCACCCTCCGGATCGCTTTTGCCCCGGCCGGGTTTTCCCGAGGAGAAACGCCGGCGGTTGTGTAAAAATGCCTAAGCCAACGCTGCAGCCCACGGCATTTTTGCCAATTTTGGCCGAACTCGATGCCACCAAAGTCTTGAGCGACTGCCGCGAACTTACAACAGTCTTTCACAATAAACCCGTTCCATCAGTCTCGCCGATTGTGACTGGAAATCTTCTCGCTCCAGAATAGCGGTCGGACAGCCTTATTCGGTGGGAAATTGGATGCGCCCCATCCGCCGTTATCGACCACCACGCTAACTGTTTACAAAGCACCTTCCAGAAATCACCCTCGACATCGAGGCGTCGATTTCAAAAGTGAGCCTTCCTGCCCGCCCGTTTTGTCCAAGGTCCCCCTGATTTGGACGGTGACGCGAGGATGGGCCTGTCGATGTCCCACTTGGGGCGCTACCATACCGAAACGAAAGCTTCCGACGGCATCTCTTTGACACTGGCTGCCGCGATCAATCAATCGCACCCTTACCACCTCAACACGCTCCTCCCACTTCCGCATGCTTCCCGCCCGATCATCCGACACCCATGACATTGTCATCAAGCTCTGGCATCTTTGCAATATCCTCCGTGAGTGCGACCGCGTGGAGCCACCGCGAGGAGCCGCTACTCTTGCAAACTACCCTGCCGTTGCGTGCCCTATTTTGGCCGGGAACGCGGGACTCACGGTTGGTACCTGCGTTTATTCCGGCAGGATTTTAGTTCCATCGGGAAAGAGAAAAGGGCTGCCGGGTTCCTCAGATTTGCTGTCGCCTAGTGGTAAGTGCGCAACGTCCTTCAAATCTATATATGGTCTTTCGCCAAACAGAATTTCCGTCACGGTTTGATCGAATTCGAATCTTACCGTGGTGGGGTTAAATCCAAGCGACTCCGCAATAGCGGCAGACAGAGGGCCCTTGGCTTCACGGGACCAAGCGAACCCCTTGTAGAAGTAGGTGTCGGCTCCGCGCTGGCCCTTGGCGTAGAGCCCACGGCCTTGTCGTAGTGAGCGCGAAAATCCGGGCGAAGTCGTAGTGTTTCATGCGGGAAAGCGAGTGGGCTGGAATGGAGCGGAAGGCGTAGCGAACGACAAACCGCGGCTGAGTTTTGGCAGCAATCGCCGGACGGGGACGCAACGCGAGATTGACGGAGAGAACGAGTTGCGACCGAGTCGGCGCGACATGCCACGCGGTCGGTTCATCTTCATTTTCATCACCGCGCTGGCTGGGTATGCGGTTTGGCTGGGTCTGCGGTTTTCGCCGGAGCCGGGTGGGGCCGATGCGGCGGGATATTTGCACAGCGCGAAGCTCCTCACCGAGGGCAAGATCGAGGCCAAGCTACACATCAGGCACGAACTGCGGAACGAATGGACGCAGGATTTCCAACCGCTCGGTTTTGAGGCGATCCGGGAGACTCGGCGGCTTGTGCCAACCTATCCGGTCGGGCTGCCTTTGCACCTAGCGGTGGCGTGTTCGCTGTTCGGCTGGCACTGGGGGCCCTACGTGGTGGGGTTGGGATCGGCGCTAGCAACGCTCGGTATGTGTTATCTCTTGGCGCGCGAACTCGGCCTCTCCCGAATCGTCGGTGTGACGATCGTCGGATCGTTGGCGCCGTGCGCGGTGTTTGTTTACAGCTCGATTCAGCCACTCAGCGACACGTTGGCGACGTTCTGGTGTTGCACGGCCGTCTGGATGGCGCTTCGGGCGCGGCGGGGTTCGATGGTCGC
>CAIKTR010000174.1 GCA_903830425.1 uncultured Opitutia bacterium | reverse complement strand
GCCAATCCCGGCTGCAGTTCCACCGCCCAGCCCACCCCGTCGCCCGCGGACACCGCCGCCAAGCCCGAGGCCCCGGCCCCCACCATCTCCGTGCCCAGCCCGGCCCCGGCCGACTCCCCCGTGGCCAGCGCGCCCCTCGGCTTCGACCCCAACGCCCCGGCCGTCTCCGTCTCCGTCGGCATCCGCTACAGCCCCACGCGTCCCGGCACCCCGACCGCGGGCGCCCTGCAGTCCGACCCGGTCGCCGATGTCACGCCGGCCACGACCTACGTCGTGGCGAAGGGCGACAGCCTCTGGACCATTGCGAAGAAAAACCGCCTGACCGTCTCGGACCTGGCGGCCGCGAACCACCTGAAGGCGGGCGCCTCCGTGCGCCTGGGCCAGAAGCTGATCGTGCCCGGCCGCGCCCTGCCTCCGGGGACGGCGGCCGCCGCCGCGGTTGCGGCGGAGCCGAGCCCGGCGAAGACCCTGACCAGCGCCGGCGCGCCCCGGGCCTCCGCGGACGCGGTGAAGCACACGGTCAAGCCCGGGGAAACGCTCGGCGCGATCGCCCGGAAGTACCAGGTGCGGATGGGGGACCTCGCGACGGCCAACAACATTGCCGACCCCGCCAAGATTCATCCCGGCATGGAGCTGGTCGTGCCCGGCTGGCAGGCGCCGGCCGCGCGCGCCGGCAAGTCCGGGGCCAAGGCCGCCGCCCCGTCGGCGCCCGCGCTGGTCATCCCGACCATTGCGGTGTCGGGCGACGCCCCGGAGGCCGCCAAGCCCGCCGGCGACGCGCCGCCGGTGATCTCGGTGGAAGAGGTGCCCGCCCCCAAGCAACCCTGAGGCTGATCTCCCATGGCCCGTGACCTGCCTGGCGACGACTCCCGTGCGCGTTTCGTCGTCAATCCCGTGGCCATCATCATCGTCGGGGCGGTGGCGCTCACCATCCTCGGCCTGACCATCCTCTTCAGCGCCAGCGCGTCCTACAAGCAGGGCCCGTATTTCTACCTCAACAAGCAGCTGCTCGGCGTGGTCGCCGCCGCCGTCCTCTGCCTGGTCGTCAGTCGGCTCAACCTGGACTACGTGCGCCGCCACGTCTGGTGGATCGCGGGCCTGACCCTGCTGGCGCTGCTGCTGGTGCTGGTGCCCCACATCGGCATCGCGGTGAAGGGCAGCCGGCGCTGGCTCGGCCTCGGGGCCGCCCGCCTGCAGGTCTCGGAATTTGCCAAGCTCACCGTGGTGTTCTGCCTGGCGCACTACCTGGCGATCCACCAGACGCGGCTCGGCGAGTTCAAGCACGGCTATGTGCTCCCGCTCGCCATCCTCGGCGCGTTCGCCGGGCTGGTCCTGCTCGAGCCCGACTTCGGGACGACGGCCCTGATCGTCGCGGTCGGGCTCGTCCTGCTCTTCCTCGCCGGCGCCAAGTGGCGCTACATCCTGCCGACGGTCGGGCTGGTGGCCCTGGCCTTCGCCCTGCTGGTGCTCCACAACCCGAACCGGCTCCGGCGGCTGACCGCGTTTCTGGACGTGGAGGGCAACAAGCACGCCGGCACCTACCAGCTCTACCAGTCGCTCGCGGCCTTCGCCGCCGGCGGGGTGGAGGGCGCCGGGCTGGGGCAGGGCCGGCAGCAACTCAACTTCCTCCCCGAGGCGCACACCGACATGATCTTCGCGGTGGTGGGCGAGGAGCTCGGGCTCGGGTTCACCCTCGGCGTGGTGGTGGTGTTCACGATCATGTTCATCGCCGGCCTCATCCACCTGCGCCGCGCCCCGAACCTCTTCCAGTTTCTCCTCGTGACGGGCTGCCTGCTGCTGATCTGCCTGCAGGCGATCATCAACCTCGGGGTCGTCACCGGCATTTTCCCGACCAAGGGCATGTCGCTGCCGTTCATCAGCGCGGGCCTGTCGAACCTGCTCCTGATGGGGCTGCTGCTCGGCGTGCTCCTCAACACGCAGCGCACCTGGGGCCGGGCCACGCTCGGCGGCCGCGGCCGCGCGATGGAGGAGGTCCTCGCCTAGCGCGACGGCCCCGTCCCGCCCCTCCCATGCCCCAGACCTCCCCCCGATGAGCCGGTTTCTCATTTCCTGCGGCGGCACCGGCGGGCACCTGTCCCCGGGCATCTCGCTGGCCGAGGGCCTCGTGGCCCGCGGCCACCGCGCCACCCTGCTCATCAGCCAGAAGAAGGTGGATGCCCGGCTGAGCGAGAAATACCCGGACCTGGAATTTCTGCGCGTGCCGGGCACGGGTTTCGGCTGGTCGCCGCTGGCGCTGGCGCGCTGCGTCGTCTCCCAGACGCGCGGGTTTTTCTACTGCCGCCGGCTGGTGCGGACCGCCGCGCCCGACGGCATCGTCGGCTTCGGCGGCTTCACCTCGGCCGGCATCGCGCTCGCCGGCTGGCTGCGCGGGGTGCCGGTGGCCCTGCATGAGTCGAACCGCGTCCCCGGCCGCGCCATCCGCCTCCTCGGCCGGCTGGCCACCCGGGTGTATCTGCCGGCCGGCATCCGGCTGCCCGGCGTGCGGGCCGCGGCCACCCGCCACGGCGGCATGCCGGTGCGCCAGGAAATCAAGCGCCTGCCCCCGGCCGCCGCCCGCGCGGCCCTCGGGCTGGATCCCAACCAGAAGGTGCTCGTGGTCTTCGGCGGCAGCCAGGGCGCCGGCGCGCTCAACGAGTGGGTCCGCCGCCAGCTCCCCCGCTTCGCCGCCGAGGGCGTCCAGGTCTACTGCGTCACGGGGCTGGGCAAGGGCGCGGCCACCGACGCGCGGGAGCTGCGGACCAAGACCGGGGCCCCGCTCCGGGCGGTGTTCACGCCGTTCTGCGACCAGGTCGCCGAGCTGCTGTCCGCCGCGGATCTGGTGGTCTCGCGGGCCGGGGCCGGCACGATCGCCGAGCTGATCCGCTGCGCGACGCCCGCGATCCTCGTGCCCTATCCCCAGGCGGCCGACGACCACCAGCGCGCCAACGCCGCCTTCTTCGAGCGCCAAGGCGGCGGGCTGGTGGTGGAGCAGGCCGACCTCGCGGCCCTGCCGGCGGAGGTGCTCGACACCATTTTCAACGACTGGCTGCTGCGCAAGTTCCGCGCGAACCTCGAGCGGATGGACCGCGAAAACTCGCTCCCGCTGATGCTGGACGACCTGGAGGCGATCGTGTCACCGCCGCCGGGCCCGCCCCCGGCCCCGGCGGCCCCCGCCGCATGAACCCCGTCTCCCGCCCCCGGCTCTTTGCGCGGGACGTGCGCCGGATCCACTGCGTCGGCATCGCCGGCATGGGGGTTGCGCCGCTCGCCCTCTACCTGGTGCAGGCGGGCTTCGGGGTGACGGGGGAGGATGCGGCCGTGACCGAGGAGGCCCGGCAGCTGCTGGCGCGCGGCGGGGTGAAAGTGGGGCCGCTGCCGGCGGACGCCGAGCTGGTGGTGCATTCCTCCGCGGTGGCGCCGACCCATCCCGCCTGCGTCGCGGCGGCGGCGCGCGGGCTGCCGCTGGTGCGCCGGGGGGAGCTGCTGGCCGAGGTGCTGCGGGACCGGCGGGTGGTCGCGGTCTGCGGCGCGCACGGCAAGACGACCACCACGGCCATGCTCATCACGGCGCTGCGCCGGGCCCAGTTTCCCGCCGGCTGGATCCTCGGCGGCCGGTTTGCCGACGACACGCCGCCGGCCAGCCTCGGCGCGGGCGACTGGGTGGTGGCGGAGATCGACGAGAGCGACGGGACCATCGGCCGGTTCGCCCCCGCGCTCACCGTGGTGGTGAACCTCGACTGGGACCATCCCGACCATTACCGGCAGCCCGCGGAACTGGAGGCGGCGTTTGCCGCGCTGGTCGCGCGGACGCGCGGCCCGGTGCTGGTGTCCGCCGGGTGCGCGATGAGCGCCCGGGCGGCGGGCGCCGTCCGCCCCCTGCGCTTCGGGCCCACGGGGGATTTCCCGGGCGTGGCCGAGGGCGAAACCGCCGGGGGCCTGACGCTCCGGCTGGGCGGACAATTCACGATCGCCGCGGCCGCGGTGCGGGCGCAGGGCGCGTTCAACGCCGCCAATGCCACCGCCGCGCTGGCGGCGGCGCAGCTCATGGGGGCGACGCTCGCGCCGGACCTGCTGGCGGACTATCCCGGGGTGCGCCGCCGCCAGGCGGTGCTGCAGGCCACGGCCGACTGGACGGTCCTCGAGGACTACGCGCACCACCCGGCGGAGATCCGCGCGCTGCTGGCGAGCCTGCGGCCGCGCGTGGCCGCGGGCGGGCGCCTGGTCGTGGTCTTTCAGCCGCACCGCTTCAGCCGCACCGCGCAGTTCCGGGCGGAGTTCGCGGCCGCGCTCGCGGCGGCGGACCAGGTGCACCTCCTCGAGGTCTATGCGGCGGGCGAGCCGCCCTGCGCGGGCGGCACGACGGCGGAGCTCGCGGCGGAGCTCCGGGCCCACGCCGCGGCCCGGCCGGTCGGCCACCGGCCCGGCGACGATGCCGCCACCCTGCGGGCCCTGGACCGCGACACGCGGCGCGGCGACCTCGTGGCCTTTGTCGGGGCCGGCGACCTCGACGGCCGGGCGCGCGCCTGGCTGGCGGACCGCGCCGCGGCGGCGCGGCCCTGGGACGAGTTTTACGCGGCGGTGCGGCCGGCCCTGGCGCCGGCGACCAAGTTCAGCCGCGAGGAGCCGCTGGGGCCCAAGACGACCCTGCGGGTCGGCGGGGCCGCGCGGCTGTATGTCGAGCCGGCCTCGGTCGCGGACCTGCAGGCGGTGCTGCGCGCGGCGGCCGCCGGGGGCGTCCCGGTGCTCCTGCTCGGCCGCGGATCGAACCTGCTCGTGCCGGACGAGGGCGTCGACGGCCTGGTGATCGCGCTGGCCCACGAGGCCTGGGCCAAATTTGAGCTGCACCCCGATGGCCGGGTCTGGGCGGGCGCGGGCCTGCGGCTGAAGCAGCTCTGCGGCCTGGCGGCGACGGCCGGGCTGACGGGCTTTGAGTTCCTCGAGGGCATCCCGGGCAACCTGGGCGGGGCGCTGCGGATGAACGCCGGCGCGATGGGCGGCTGGATGTTCGACGTGGTGGAGGAAGTCCAGCTGATGACCCGGGACGGCGAGGTGCAGCGGCGCGCGAAGGCGGCGCTGCACGTGGACTACCGGCAGTGCGCGGAGCTGCACGAGGGCATCGCGCTGGGGGCGTGGCTGCGGCCGGCGGCGCTGGCGGCATCGGAGGCCGTCGCCCGCCAGATCGCGGCCTACCGGACCCAGCGGCAGGCCTCGCAGCCGCGGGAGCCCAGCGCGGGCTGCATGTTCAAGAATCCGCCGGGCCACTCCGCCGGGCGCCTGATCGACGAGAGCGGGCTCAAGGGCGCGCGGGTGGGGGACGCCGAGGTCTCGACCGTGCATGCGAACTTCATCGTGAACCGCGGCGCCGCGACCGGCGCGGACGTGCTGGAGCTGGTCCGCCAGGTGCGCGCGCGCGTGCGGCAGGCCAAGGGCGTGGAGCTGGAGCCCGAGGTGATCCTCTACGGGAAGAACTGGAGGGACGTTTTATGAAAAACCCGGTGATGGCGGTGCTGGCGGGCGGAACCTCGTCCGAGCGCGAGGTCTCGCTCGGCTCCGGCCAGGCCTGCGCGCTGGCGCTGGCGCGGTCGTTTCCCACCCGACTGTTCGACGTGCGGACGAACGCCCTGCCGCCGGGCCTGGACGGGCGGGAGCACGTCGTGTTCTCGACGCTGCACGGCACGTTTGGCGAGGATGGCGGCATGCAGCGGCTGCTCGACGCGGCGCGGGTGCATTATGCCGGCTGCGGCGCCGAGGCCAGCGCGCGGACGATGGACAAAAACCGCACCAAGCAGGCGGCGGCGGCCCGCGGGGTGCGGGTGGTGCCGGGGCTCTGTTTTGCGGCGGCGGCCCGGCCTGCGGCGGCGGCGATCGTCGCCCAGCTCGGCGCGCAGCTCGTGCTCAAGCCCAACGCCGAGGGCAGCAGCGTGGGCCTCAGCCTGGTGGCCACCCCCGCCGAACTGTCCGCCGCCCTCGACCGGATCACCCCCGGCGACTGGCTGGTGGAGCAGCGCATCCTCGGCCGCGAACTCTCGGTCGGCGTGCTCGACGGCCGGGCCCTGGGGGTCGTGGAAATCCGCCCCAAGTCCGGCGTGTACGACTATGCCAGCAAGTACACCAAGGGGGCTTCGGAGTACTTCGCGCCGGCTCCGCTGGACGCGGCCGTGACCGCCGCGGCCCGCGCGGCGGCCGCCCAGGCCTACGCGGCGTGCGGCTGCCGGGACTATGCGCGGGTGGACTTCATGCTGTCGGCGGCCGCGGAGCTTTATTTGCTGGAAATCAACACCCTGCCCGGCATGAAGGAGACCAGTTTGCTGCCGATGAGCGCGCGCTGCGAGGGGTTGGATTTCACGGCCTTGGTCCGGGCGATGGTGACACCCGCGGTGCAGCGTTTTCACCTGGCCGGCACCGCCCCTTCGTCGTGAATCCGCTTAACTCCCAGCCCCCGTCCACCCGCCACTGGAAGGATATCCCCCAGCAGGTGCGCCATCGGGCGATGTCGAGCGGGGGCCGGCGCCGCGTGCTGCTGGGCGTGCTGAAGACCGCGGCGATCATCGGCACGCTGGCGGCGCTGGCCTGGGGCGGCGCCGGGGTCGCGGCCGCCCTGCACGAGGAGGCGGGACCGGCGTCCCCGTCCGGCCCGGCCGTGCCCCTGCACGACCTCGTGCTGGTGACCGACGGCGTGCTCGACCAGGCGTGGCTCGCCCGCACCCTCGCCGTGCCGAAGGGCACCTCGCTGATGGCGCTGGACCTCTTCCAGCTGCGGACCCGCCTGCTGGCCTCCGGCCAGGTGCGCGCGGCGACCCTGACCCGCAATTTTCCCGCCACCCTGGCGGTGACGCTGACCGAGCGGCTGCCGGTGGTGCGGCTGCAGGTGCAGGACGCCGCCGACGGCCCTCGCACGCTGCTGGTGGCGCGCGACGGCACGGTGTACGCCGGCAGCGGCTATGATCCGCAGCTCACCGAGACGCTGCCCTGGCTGGCCGGGGTGAAGCTCCAGCGGCAGGGCGGGGCGTTCTTGCCGGTGGCGGGCATGGAGCCGGTGGCCGACCTGCTGGCCAAGGCCAAGCTGGAGGCCGAGCCGCTCTACGCGGCCTGGCGGAGCGTGTCGCTTGCCCGGCTCGAGTCCGACGGCGAGATCGAGGTGGGCACGAAGGACGCCATCAAGCTCATCTTTGCCACCAACGAGGATTTCTTCCGGCAGCTGGCGAATCTGGATGCGATCCTGGACGCGGCGCGGGCCCAGCCGGAGAAGGTGCTGCGCGAGGTCAACCTCGCGGTCGGCGGCCAGGTGCCGGTGGCGTTCGACCGCCCGGGCCCGCCCGTCCCGCCGCCAACCGCCGCGCCCGCGTCCAAGGGCCCCCTTTTCACCGGTTTCAATCCTCCCTGATGCTCCCCCTCGTCCCGTGAGTTCCCGCACCACCTTCATCGGCGCCGTCGAAATCGGCACCTCCAAGATCACCGCGCTCGTGGGCGAGTACAACGGCCGCGAGCTGATGATCATCGGCCATGGCGAGTGCCCCTCGCGCGGCGTCATCAAGGGCGCGGTGGTCGACTACAAGGCGGCCAGCGAATGCACGCACAGCGCGCTGGAGCAGGCCGAGCGCGACGCCGGCGAGCGCATCGAGCTGGTGTTTCTCGCCCAGACCGGCGGGCACCTCGAGGGCTTCTACAACGAGGCCGCGGTGAACGTGGTCGCGGCCGACAACATGATCGGCCCGGCGGACATCCGCACGGTCAGCGAGCTGGCCAAGGCCAAGGAGCTCCCGGCCGGCCGCATGGTGGTCCACCACATCCGCCGGCCGTTCCGGGTGGACGGGCGGCTGGTGCCGGGCACCCCGGAAAATCTCGTGGGCCAGCAGCTCACCGTGGGCTACTGGACGGTGCACGGCCAGGAGCAGCGCCTGGCGGACAACATCCACGTGATCCGCGGCTTCAACCTCGAGGTGCGCGAGCTCGTGCTCGCGAGCCTGGCCTCGGGCCACATGGTCACCACCCAGGAGGAGCGCCAGCACGGCGTGCTCGCGATCGACCTCGGCGCCGGCACGACCGACTACGTGCTCTACCGCGACGGCAGCCCCCATACCACGGGCGTCGTCCCGGTGGGCGGGGCGCACCTGACCAACGACCTCAGCATCGGCCTGCGCCTGACCCAGAGCCAGGCCGAGAAGCTCAAGCTCCGCTTCGGCCGCGCCGCGGTGCAGTGCCAGGACAAGGGCGACAAGGTCTGGCTGGACGGCAATTTCTCCATCGGCGACCGGCAGTTTCCGCGCCAGGCCATCGAGCAGATCACCGCGGAGCGCACGCGGGAGCTGCTGGAGGTGGTGAAAAAGAAGCTGGGCAACGCGTTTACCCCCGAGACCTGCGCCGCGGGCGTGGTCCTCACCGGCGGCACCGCCAAGCTCGCCGGCCTCGCCGAGACCGCCGCCAAGGTGTTCGGCGTCCCCGCCCACCTCGGCGAGACCCCCACCTGGGTCGCCGACAACCTGCGCGACCCGGCCAACCACACCGCCCTCGGGCTGCTCTACTACGGCGTGAGCGCGCAGCATGAGCGCGCCAGCACCTCCCGCCGGCGCGGCGGGTTCCTCGCCACCTTCAAACGCCTCTTCGCCAGCGCCTGAGCCCGCCATGAACCCCCAAGAACTTCCGCTCGAACCCGTCCGGCTCGCCGAGCGCAACCTCGTGATCAAGCTCGTCGGCGTCGGCGGCGCCGGCACCAACGCCGTGAACCGGCTCCAGCCGGAGCAGCGCGCGCCGCTGCAGCTCGCGGTGATCAACACCGACCAGCGGGCCCTCGAGCACTCCCCCGTCGCGGCGCAGGTGCTGATCGGCCAGGGCGTCACCCGCGGCCTCGGCGCCGGCGGCGACCCCGAGCTCGGCCGCGAGGCCGCGGAGGCCGACCGCGAGCAGCTCGCCGCGGTCGTGCAGGGCTGCGACCTGGTGTTCCTCATCGCCGGCCTCGGCGGGGGCACGGGCAGCGGCGCCCTGCCGGTGGTCGCGGAGCTCGCCGCGGAGCACGGCGCGCTCGTGATCGCCTTTGTCTCCCTGCCGTTCAGCTTCGAGGGCGGGCGGCGGCTCAAGCAGGCCGAGGAGAGCCTGCTCGCCCTGCGCCGGGTCTGCGACGCCGTCATCCCGCTGCCCAACGACCTGCTCCTGCAGGAGGGCGCCGACGACCGCAGCGCGCGCGATTCCTTTGCCCGGGCCGACGCCTGGATCGGCCGCGGCGTGCAGTCGATTGCGGCGATGATGTTCAAGACCGGCCTGATCAACCTCGACTTCGCCGCGCTCCGCCAGGTGTTCCAGCACCCCGGCGGCAAGACGCTGTTCGGCCTGGGCGAGGGCGCCGGCGCGAACGCCGTGGACGACGCAATCGCGAGCCTGAAGCTCTGCCCGCTCCTGCATACCCCCGAGTTTGCGCGCAAGGCCGACCGCATGCTGGTCAACATCGTCGGCGGCCCCGGCCTGACCCTGCCCAAGGTCAACGGGCTGATGACCGCCATCACCGAGCAGTTCGGCCGCGAGTCCAACATCATCATGGGCGCGGTGATCGACGAGACCTGGGCGGACCGCGTGGAGGTCTGCGTGCTCGGCCTGTGCGATCCGGGAACCCGGGCGGCCACGGCCCGCCGGCCGACGCCGGGGTCCCGGACCCGGAGCCCGTTCGCGGCCACCGAGGGGGCGACCCCGCCGCCGCCGACCCCGCCGCCGCCCACGGTCCGCGCCGGCCGGAGCGTGCCGGGGGGCG
>CAIKTR010000173.1 GCA_903830425.1 uncultured Opitutia bacterium | reverse complement strand
GGACGATGTCCCGCGGGGCCAGGCCGAGCGCGGCGCGCAGCTGGTCATCCCGCGGCCGGGGGTAGAAATGGCGGGCATCGGCGGCGGGCCAGATCACCGCGGAGGGCCGGCCGGCGGGGACGTGCTCCTTCAGCCGCTCGACTATCACGGTGACGCCGGCCGCCTCGCGCAGGAAGCGGGCGGCGTGGTGCGGGTGCGACAGCACCGCGGGCACCAGTCGGTCGAGCTCGGCGGCGGGCAGCGCGGCGAGTTCGGCGAACGGCCGCCCGAGCCGGGTGGCGAGGAGCTCCTGCTCGTTGTCCTCGAGGTGGACGAAGACGGCGCTGCCGTGGTCGGCGACGACCTCGGCGCAGAACTGGCGGACGTTTTCGCGGGAGGTCCAGGCGTGGACGAGGCACGGGCCGCGGCCGTCCTTGAAGTAGGCGGGGAGGTTCGGCCGCTCGTCGAAGTGCAGGGCCATGAAGCGCGCCAGCGGCAGGGCGCCCAGCGTCTCCTTGTGGCTGGGCACGGCGACGACGCAGTCGTAGCCGGCGGCGATGAGCTCGTTGGCGAGGCTCGCGACGTGGAGGGCGCTGTTGGCGGAGAAGTCGCCGTAGAGGGCGAAGAGGATGTTCTTGTCGCCGGTCGGGCGGCGGCCGGCCCCCGCGGGCCGGGCGGCCGCGTCGGCGGCGAGGGTGGGCTGGGCCCAGGCGAGGGTGGAGAGGTCGCGGACGGGGCTCGGCGGGGGCGGCTTGGGGATCCAGCCCTGCTCGATCGCCACGCGGTGCCCGGAGCGGATGAAGTAGATGCGCCCGCACTCGGTGGTGGCGCGGATTTTCACCGGGCCGGCGCCGCGGGGGAGGTTTTCGGCGGTGATGAAGCCGGCGTGGGCGGCGGCCGGATGGTCGGGAAAGCGCGCGGCGACATCCGGGCGGGCGAGACCGTACTCGCAGGGGACCTCGACGTTGCCGAACTGGAGGACGACCTCGCGGACCTTGAACTCGGGGTGGAAGCACCAGCCCTCGATCCGCACGGGCTGCGTGATGACGGCCGCGGCGGCCGGCTGCTCAATGGCCCCGAGGACCGGGTGGGAGCTGACGGGGAGGGCGAGGCTGCGGACGCGGTGCCAGTCCGCGCCGTCGCGGGACACCTCGAGTTGTCCCTCGTAGAAGCCGAAGGGCAGGTAGCAGATGAACTTGAACCCGCTCTGGAGCGCGGCGGGCTCGTCCGGATGGGCGGCGGCGACGTCGGTGCGCGCGATCCGCTCGACGGGGGCGAAGGTGCGCTCGCCCACGACGACGCGGACCTGGTTGGGGGCGGCGGATCCGGGCAGGAAGGCCCAGCCGATCAGCTGGAAATAGTTCTGGGTCGGCTGGAACGGGTGCGGCGTTTCCAGGCTGGAGAGCGGCGCCAGGGGGCCGGCCGGGTTCATGGCTCCAGCGCCGCGAGCCGCTCCGTGGCCCGCCGCAGGGACTCCCGCGCCTCGGTCAGGTCGCGGAGATAACCGCCGGCCATGGCGTGGGCTTCGCCCAGCCCGCGATTGGCGAGGTCGAGCTTTTGGACGAGGTCCTGGATGATGCGGTCGCGCTCGACGCTGCCGGCCTGGGCGGCAGCAAGGGCGGCCTGGGCCGTGGCGAGTTGACCGTTCAGCACCCGGTCGAGTTCGACGATGTAGTTGATCTTGCCCTCGAGGGCGTGCTCGGCCTGCCCGAGGATCGAGACTGCGTCGGCCTTGTCGGTCTCCTTCTGGAGGACGGTGTCCTGCAGTTCGAGGACGGTGACCTGGGAAAGGATGAGCTCTTTCCGGATGCTTTGGATGAGCAGGGTTTTCTCCTCCAGCTCCCGCTGCAGTCGCGCGAGGTCCGGCGGCGGCGTCGGCGGGGTAGGGGCGGCGGGCGGGCTCATCGCGATGAGGCTAGCTGAGAAGGGGGCGGGCCCAAGGTCAAAACCCGAAATTGGCGGGAAAGGGCGGTTGCCGCGCTGGCGCTGGGGTTTAACCGGAAAATCCGGCGCGGCCTGCTAGCGGCCGCGGATCCCCAGACGGCGCCAGAGAAATTCCTGCCAGGCACTGCGGCGCAGGTAGGACAGCAGCCGGGGATGATTTTCCACCTCGGCATGGGTCAGCAGCCGGCCCTGGGTCTGGGTCCGGAGGGTGTCGATTTCTTGGTGTCCGAGGCTTTCCATCTGCGCGGAGGTCTTTTGCGCGTCGTGAATGCGGAAGCAGGCGAGGAAATAGGGCACGCGCCTGATCCGCGCCCCCGCGGCCTGGAAGCGCAGCAGGAGATCCCAGTCCATCGCGAACTTGAACGAGGGGTTAAGGCCGCCGACACGATCCCAAAGTCGGCGCCGCCAGAACATCGCCTCCTGGGGGACGTAGTCGTTCAGCCGGAGCAGGTCGTCATCATGGGGCGGGAGGAACCAGCGGCCGACTTCTTGCGTGTGCTCGTCAATCAGCACCCGCTGGCCGTAGACCACATCGACATTGGGATGCCGGGCGAAGTAGTCCGCCACAAAGGCCAGCGCGCCGGGCAGGTAGACGTCATCGGAATTCAACCAGGCCATGACGTCGTCGGGCCCGCCCGTGGTGCAGGCGAACCCTTTGGCAACCGCCTCGGCCTGACCGTGGTCGGGGGCGCTCTCCCATGCGGTGAGGCGCCCGGTATACTGTTGCAGGAGTTCGACGCTGCCGTCCGTCGAGCCCCCGTCTTGGACTAGGTAGGTCAGGTCAACGCCGGCTTGGCTCAAAACGGAGTCCAGGGTCGTAGCGAGATAGGGCCGCTGATTGAAGGAAGGCGTGACCACGGCAATTTTTGGGCGGGCCGGGGCAGGGGTGCGCGGTTTTGGAAATTGCTCAGGGACGATGGACCGGGGCGCATGGGACGCGCGGGCACCGAGCTGGAATTCGACCAGGTCGCGAGGGCGACTCAGGGACGACCAAGCGGGGCGCCATGCCCGTGGGGCCGAGAGGATCGGTTTCAGCGCCGTATGCCAGGCGCCGTCGGAGTCCATGAACTGGAGTTCAGCCTGATGCTGTCCGGACGGGATGAGGGCCCAGAGCTCAAAGCCGGAAAAGTCATCGGGGGCGGTCGGAAACACAGCCCGAACATCGGGACGAAATATCCGGGCCCGTCCGAATAGTTCGCGGTCGGGCAGGACCAGTTTCATACGCACCAGCGGTGTGCCCGGCAGGAAGCACCAGCCGCGTAGCCGCAGGTAGCGGCTCGGCAGCGCGAAACTGTCCGGGGCCTCAATGTGGATCTGGGGGGTCACGCGGTTGACCCGAGAATCCACCCGGACCGTCGGGAATCAAAGCTTAAAGCCGGCGTCCAACGAGTCCTTCAAAAACATCTTCACCGTGTCGAGAGAGAGGGCAGTCAGGTCCATCCCGAGCATCTTGACCGCCTTGCCAATGATGTCGTGCGGGACCGTGATGATCCGGCAGCCGGCTTCCTCGGCCTGGAAAATATTGAGGACCTCGCGGGTGCTCGCCCAGAGCAGTTCCGCCTTGGGCTGTTCCTCGAGGAGCGGGACGCAGGCGCGGACCAGCGGCATCGGGTCCACGCCTGTGTCGGCGATGCGGCCGGCAAAAACGGACACGACTGACGGCACGGCCGGGTTCAGCGCCGCGGCAACACCGGCGACCTGTTTCAGGGTGAGCAGTGCGGTGACGTTCAGCTTCACGCCTTCCTGGGCCAGGTCGCGGATCAGCGGCAGTGCGGACTCGCCGCGGGAGTTGGTGATCGGGATCTTGACGTAGACGTTGGCGCCCCAGGACTTGATCTTGGCGGCCTGCCGGCGCATCTCGGAAAACTCATCCGAGAACACCTCGAGGGAGATGGGCTTGGCGGTGACGGTCTGGAGGATGTCCTTGGCGAAGGCCTCGTAGTCCTTGATCCCGGCCTTCTTCATGAGTGTGGGGTTGGTGGTCAGACCCTTGATGTAGGGCTTGGCGTAAAGGTCGAGGATGCCGGCCTTGTCGGCGCCATCCGCGAAAATCTGGATCGAGAGCTCGGTGAGGGATTTCATAATAAATTAGGGTGCAGGATTGAGGTTTCGCGTCCCGGGCTGGGCAAGGATAATTCGGGCGGCCTCGGCGAAGCTGCCGACGGTGAAGTCGGGCGAGGCCTGCAGCTTCTCCGCGTAGCCAAAATCAATGAAGACGGTGCGGACGCCCGCCTGCCGGCCGCAGTCGATGTCCCGCCAGCGGTCG
>CAIKTR010000172.1 GCA_903830425.1 uncultured Opitutia bacterium | reverse complement strand
GGAGGAGCTGGCGGCCGTCCGGTTCGACGTGAGCCTGCGGCCGGAGTCGCTGCGGCCGGCGATCCTGACGGCGGTGGCCGGGACGCGGCAGCTGCTGCGTGCGCTCACCGGGAAGACCCCGACCTGGCCGGAGCTGGAGTAAGCCCGCCCCGCGCCGCGGCGCGGCGTTGCCCATGCCTGCGCTCGCGCTGCCACCCCGGCGCTGCCTGTACCCGCGTGCTGGCGTTGCCGCACCGCCCCCGCCCCGGAGGAATTGTCACGTATTACGTGACAATTCCTCTGCGCGGGTTGGCGTTAAACGACGGCCAATCGGACTCATGGCGCGTCTAGGTGAACATCACCACAGATACGGCAGCGTGGCATTATGTTGATTGTTGATAATCATATATTAGACGCTGTTAAATCACTAAAACATAACGATTGATGTCATTAAAAGAGAATATCAATATACATTAAAAGATACCGATGCCAGCCCCAGCAATCAACCAACTTGCTGCCGCCCTTGAGCGCGTCCATCAGGCCGCTGAGGAGGCCGTAGTTCGATCCGACAAAATCTCACGGCGAGACCGTGAGCTTTTGCAGGCACGCGGCTGGTTGTGGGAAATCATCCGCGGCTGGTATCTGCTGGCCACTCCGGACGCCAAGCCAGGAGACACTGTCCTCTGGCACTCCTCGTTTTGGTCCTTTGTCGCGGCCTATCTTGGTTCGCGGTTCGGAGAGAGCTATTCCCTTTCCCCGGAATGCTCCCTTGACCTGCATACTGGCAAGATGGGCACTCCGCGGCAGATCACGGTCATGACCGCCACAGGCGGAAACACCAATATCGAGCATCCGGTTGGGTCTTCCCTCTTCATGCACGCCAACGCCAGCACTCTCCCCGCGGTGACCGAGGTGGTGAACGGCGTGCGGGTAATGCCGCTCGGGTCAGCGCTGGCGCGCACGACGCCGACGTTCTTCAGGCTGGATCCCCTGACCGCTGAGATCGCGTTGAAGCGGGTCAGGCGCGATGACCTGGCGCGGGCATTGTTGACCGAATGGAACGCAGCGTCGGCCGGGCGTCTGCTGGGCGCGCTGGCCGAGGTTGGACGCAGTGACGACGCGACGAGCATTGCGGCAGACATTGCCGCGGCGGGATACCAGGTTGCACCCCAAAATCCATTTGCGCAGCCGCCGCTTCTGGCCGCTGCGCCAAGGGTGGGATGGCCCCAAGCGGAGCGACTAACGGCCATGTGGAGCGCATGGCGGGAAAGAGTGCTGGCCCAGCGGCCGATCCCGCCTGCCCCCCGACCCGAACTGGCGCTATATCTCGAACAAGCCAATGCCACCTATGTCCGCGATGCCTACAATTCACTTTCAATCGAGGGCTACCGGGTCACCCCCGACCTGATCGTACGGGTGGCGTCGGGACAATGGGACCTCAGCCGGGCGGAAGACCGCAAGCAGGCCGACGCCATGGCAGCGCGCGGCTACTTCGAGGCGCATACCAAAGTCCTGGCATCAATTGCGCAGGCCTACGGAGGCGCGAGCGCGGGCGCCGTTTTCGAGCACAGCCTGGCGGTTTGGTATCGCGCGTTGTTCAGCCCTTCTGTCCAGGCAGGCATCCTTGAGCCATGGCAACTCGCCGGGTATCGAGAGCGGGCGGTCTACATCACGGCATCGCGCCACGTTCCGCCGCCGAAAGACGCCGTGCCCGCGTGCATGCAAACGCTATTCGAGCTGCTGCGGAGTGAACCCGACGCCTGGGTGCGCGCCGTTCTGGGGCATTTCGTCTTTGTGTTCATCCATCCCTACGGAGACGGCAACGGTCGGCTCGGCCGTTTCCTCCTGAACCTGATGCTGGCGTCCGGCGGGTACCCCTGGACGGTGCTGCGCATGGAACGCCGCTCAAGCTACATGGCGGCACTCGAAGCGGCTTCGGCCGACCAGAACATCGAGCCGTTTGCTCGGTTCGTGGCTGAGGAAATGGCCGGGACGACTTAACCGCCTGCCGACCTGGAAAATGGGGCCATGAGCCGGACGGAAATCGCGGGCAAAAGCACAGCCCGGTAGGTCCGTTCCGATCCCTTGGCCCTACACCTGGGACTGGAAGAGCTCCGCGATCACGTCCTCGAGCGGGACGTCCTCGATCGTGATGTCGGCGACGGGGCCGGTGCTGAGGACCTCCTGGGAGACGGCGACGACCTTGTCGCCCGGCACGCACAGGGTGAACTTGCCGTCTGCGGCGCGGGTGGTGGTGCCGTGGCGGGACTGCCAGGTGTCGGGGAAGGCGGCGGCGCCGGCGGCCGGGCCCTCGACGCTGCTGAGGGCGGGCAGGAAGGTGATGATTTTCTTGCGGGCGCCGCCGGCGTTTTCGAGCAGGGCGAGGGTGCCGTCGTAGATTTTCGTCCCCTTGTGGATGACGATCACGCGCTCGCAGAGCTCCTTGATGTCGGCCATGTAGTGGCTGGTGAGCAGGATGGTGACGCGGTAGCGGCGGTTGTAGTCGCGCAGGAACTGCCGGACGGCCTTTTGCGAGACGACGTCGAGGCCGATGGTGGGCTCGTCGAGGAAGAGGACGCGGGGGCGGTGGAGCAGCGCGGCGATGAGCTCCATCTTCATGCGTTCGCCGAGCGAGAGCTCGCGGACCATGACGTTGAGCTTGGCCTCGACCCCGAGCAACCGGACGAGCTCGTCGAGCGTCGTCTGGTACTGGTCGGCGGGCAGGCCGTAGATGGCGCGCAGGAGGTTGAACGACTCGATGGCGGGGAGGTCCCACCAGAGCTGGTTCTTCTGGCCGAGCACGAGGGCGAAGAGGCGGCGGTAGGCGTTTTCGCGCTTGGTGGGGTCGAAGCCGGCGACGCGGGCGGTGCCGCTGGTCGGGTAGATCAGGCCGGCCAGCATTTTCAACGTGGTGGTTTTGCCGGCGCCGTTGGGCCCGAGGAAGCCGACGAACTCGCCCTCGGCGATGTCGAAGGAGATGTCCTTGGCGGCGGCGGTCTCCTCAAACTCGCGCCGGAAGAGCCCCCGCACGCCGCCCCAGAAGCCGGGCTGCTTCTTGTAGGTGCGGAACACGCGGGTGAGCTGGCGGACCTCGATCATCGGGGAAAGTAGCGGGCAGCCGGTAGCGGGTAGCGAGGAGATTTTTCCCGCGGGGGCGGCGGGGTCCGCGGCCAGGATCGCGGGCCGGGTCAGGCCGGGTGGGCGGGGGCGGTGGCCTGGGAGAGGGCGGCCAGAAACGGGTCGAGGGGCTGGTAGTCGGCGATCACCTGGGTGGCGCCGAGGCGGCGCAGGCGCTCGCCGTGGGCCCCCCGTCCGACGCCGATGAGGGGCCAGCCGAGCTCGCGGCAGGCGCGGACGTCCCAGGCGCCGTCGCCCACGTAGACGATGCGCTCAAACTGCGCCCCGCCGTGGTGGGCGGAGGCGCGGGCGAGGGAGGCGCGCATGATCTCGGTGCGGACATGCGAGGCCTCGCAGAACGCGGCGGGCAGCCCGGCGCAGGGGATGCGCGCGGAGCTGAGCTTGTGGCGGCCGGTGGCCTCCCAGTCGCCGGAGGCGATCGCCACGGCGTAGCCGGCGGCCTGCAGGGCGGCGAGGCAGGCGGCGGCGCCGGGAATCTCGGCCGTCCCGCGGCCGTGGCGGCGGTAGAGGTCCTCCATCAGCAGGATCATGCGCTGCTGGACGGCGCGCGACTCGGCCGCGGTGGGGGCGTGGCCGCGGGCGTGCAGGACGATCGCCTCCAGGCAGTACGAGGAGCTCGCGTGGGGGTAGGACTCCCAGTCGGTGACGACGGCGGTCAGCCCGAGGGCCTGCTCGATGGCGAGGACGTAGCAGTTTTCGTCGAGCGAGAACGTGTCGGTCAACGTCCCGTCCATGTCGAACATCACGAGGTTCATAGCTGGCCGAGGCGGGTGTAATCGAGCACGGTGTGGCTGATGTGGCCGGCGGCGAGGGCGGCGCGGTCGGTCAGCGGCGCGGCCGGGGAGAGGTCGTCGCCGAGGCGGAAAATGAGCCGGTGGGTGCCGTCGTCGGCGGCGGGGCTGAAGAGCCGCGGGACGATCACCTGGGCGGGGACGGTGCGCTGCACGGTGGTGCCGGCGCGGTGCGGGAAGGGGAAGTTGACGTTGTGGACGACGAAACGCCGGGGCGGGGTGGCGGCGACGAGCTCGGGGGTAAGCTGGGCGGCGCGGTGGGCGGAGGTGGCGAGCGCGTCCTGGAGGTCGCCATCCGGCCGGCCGCCGTGGTCCTTGAGCCGGTTGTAGATCTCCTCGGTGAGGTCCTGGGAGAAGGCGAGGGCGGGCAGGCCGTGGAGGGCGCCCTCCCAGGCGCCGGCGATGGTGCCGCTGGCGATGATGAAGCCGAGGCTGGCGTTGAGGCCGACGTTGATGCCGGAGAGGACGGCGTCGGGGGGGGCGCCGGGCGGGAGGAGGTGGTCGAGGGCGATGTTGACAGCGTCGCTGGGGGTGCCGTCGACGATCCAGGTGGGGCAGCCGAAGCCGCGGTCGGCGGTGGTGGCGTGGACGGGGCGGCTGCGCGACTTGGCGGCGCCGACCCAGCTCTGCTCATGCTTGGGGGCGACGACGTAGAGGGCGTGCCCGGCGCGGACCAGGGCGTGCACGAGGGCATGGAGAAACACGCTGTCGATGCCGTCGTCGTTGGTGATGAGAAGCCTCATGGGGGGCTTCCAGCTGTAGGCTTAAGCCGGGCGGCTGTAAGCCTAAAATTTGAAAACACTCGCGCGCGTCGGCCCGCGATCGGCCAGGGGCGCGGCCGGTGCGGATCGGACGAAGGGCGGGTGGGGCTCAGTACCAGCCTTCGCTCCAGGCCGTCTCGTACATCGCGACAATATTCTCCGTCGGGGTCACGGGCTGGATATTGTGGCAGGGCGCGAGGATGTAGCCGCCGCCGGCGCCGAGTTGGCTCATGCAGTCGCGCACCTCGCGGCGCACCTGCTCCACGGTGCCGTGCGGCAGGATGTCCTGGTTGTCCACGCCCCCGTGGAAGCAGAGGTCGCGGCCAAAGTTTTCCTTGAGCTCCTTCATGTCCATGCCGGGGCAG
>CAIKTR010000171.1 GCA_903830425.1 uncultured Opitutia bacterium | reverse complement strand
GGCATAACAGACGCGCTTGAGCCGGGACATGAGGGTGGCGCCGGCGCACATCGGGCAGGGCTCCTTGGTGACGTAGAGCGTGGCCCCCTCCAGCCGCCAGTTGCCGAGCTTGGCGGCGGCCTGGGTGATCGCGAGGATCTCGGCGTGCGCGGTGGGATCGTGCGCGCCCTCGACGGTGTTGTGGGCCGTCCCGATGACCGCGCCGTCCAGCTCGATGACCGCGCCGATGGGGACCTCGTCCTGGCGCCAGGCGTCGATCGCCTGGTTGTAGGCGAGGCTCATGTAGAACGCGTCGTCGCGCACGAGCTGCGAGGGGAAGCGCTTTTCGAACGGACAGGCGGGAGGGGAGGGGGAGTCGGCCATAAGGTCGGGAGCGCGCGGGTTGTCCGAGGGAAAGCCTTGCTTACGGGGGGTGTTTCCGCCTTACAAGGGGCTTTTATCTCGCCGCGCCACCTATGATCTCCTCCCCCCTCCGCACCCCCCACCATGGCTGATAGCAACTCGATCGAAGTGGAGGGCAAGGTCGTCACCGTGCTGCCCGGCACGATGTTTAAGGTGCAGCTGGCGAACGGGCACGTGGTGCTGGCGCACATCTCGGGCAAGCTCCGGAAGAATTTCATCAAGATCGCCGCGGGCGACACCGTGAAGATGGAGATGAGCCCCTACGATCTGGAGAAGGCGCGCATCACGTTTCGCGTCAAGGAGCAGAACTCCACCTACCGTCCGCCGCCGCCGCGTCGCCGCTTCTGAGCGCCGCCGGCGCCGCCGGTCCCAGGCCTGCCCCACGCCATGCGGGTTGATCACAGCCGGGCCGCGCCCGCGTTTGCCCACGACACCGAGGCGTTCCTCGCCTACCTCGGGCTGGAGCGCGCCCTGGCGAAGAACACGCTGGCCGGCTATCGCAGCGACCTGGACCAGGCCGCGGCCTTCCTCGTGGCGCAGGGCGGGACGGACTGGCGCGGGGTGACCCGCGCGCAGGCGGCGGCATGGATCCACTCGCTGCACCGCCGGACCTGCGCCCCGGCCAGCCTGGCGCGCAAGCTCACCGCGTTGCGCGGGCTGGCCCGGTTCCTCGTCCGGGAGAAGATCCGGGATGACGATTTCACCGACCTGCTCTCCAGTCCGAAGCTCCCGCGCCGGATTCCGGGCACGCTGACGCCGGAGGAGGTGGGCCGGCTGCTGGCCGCGCCCGCCGGCGGGGGGGCGCGCGCCCTGCGCGACCGGGCGCTGCTGGAGCTGTTTTACTCCAGCGGCCTCCGGGTCTCGGAGCTGGCGGGGCTGACGCTGCAGCAGGTGAACCTCGAGCAGGGCTTTCTCCGGGTGCTGGGCAAGGGGTCCAAGGAACGGGTGGTCCCCATCGGGGGGAAGGCCGCCGACGCGGTGGCGACCTACCTGCTCGCCGGGCGCCCGTCGCTCGTGCGGAAAAAAACCGGCAGCCAGCTGTTCCTGAATCCCCGGGGCACGGCGCTCTCCCGCGTGGGCCTCTGGCTGATCGTGAAGCGCTGCGCCGAGCGGGCGGGCATCACCCGGAACGTCAAGCCGCACAGCCTCCGGCACTCGTTTGCCACCCACCTCCTCAGCGGCGGCGCCGACCTGCGGGCCATCCAGGAGATGCTGGGCCACGCGAGCATCTCGACCACGCAGATCTACACGGCGGTCGAGTCGCGGCGGCTGCTCGACCAGCACGCGAAATTCCACCCGCGGAACCGGAGCTAGCCGCTAGGGGCGCTTGGCGGTGCCCCCGGCTCCTCCAGACTCCGGAGGCGACCGCCCGAGGGACCGCGCCGCGGAGCCCACGCCGTAGAGCAGCGCCAGCGCGCCGACGGGCACCAACAGGACGCCGAGGCCCGGATCACCGTCATGGATCACCAGCCCGCCGAGGAGGAAACCCACCGGCAGCAGTCCGGCGCCCCAGATCAGGGCGCGTGACGCCTGGGGCGTCAGGGTGAATCCCTTGACCGTGCGGAGGGTCAGGCCGGCGGCGATGTTGACCAGTGCGAGGAGCGCGCCGTGCGCGTGGGCGAGGGTGAACATCAGGCGGCGCATCTCGACATCGACGTTGAGGTACCACCCGAGTTTGAATCCGTGCAGGGTCTCGAGCCCGATCCCGAGTGCGAGGGAGGCAAACAGGGACCACCAGCCAAAGCGGAGATGGCGGTCGGAGGGAGTCAATGGCATGGGGTCAGCGGGGTGGGGGTTACTCGACGAGAAAGACCTTCCGGCTGCTCCGCTGGTCCAGCAGGCGCTCGAAGTTGTCCGGCTGGAAAAGACCGGTCGGGAGGAGGAGGGTTTGGGCGCGGTAGGTGCTGCCGGGATTGCGGACTTCCTGCCACCATTTTTGGTAAGCGAGGGCGAGGGCCTGTTTTTGCTGCGCGTCGTCGGCGGTGTAGTCGTAGGCGTAGCCCGAGAACCCCGGCAAGGTCTGGAGCGCCTTCCAGGCGCCGAAGCGCACCGCCGCGTACGGATCGTTAAGCTCGAAGATCAGGTAGGGATAGAGCCAGTCGCGGCCGGAGGCGTGTTGCGCCGGCGCCCAGCCCATGCTCCAGGCCACGAGCATGCGTTGGCCGGCGTCGCCCTGCAGGAGCCACTGCACCCCGGCGGACAGTGCGTGGTCGTCGGGGGTCAGTGCGGGCGAGGTTTGACCGTACCATTCACTGAGCTTGGCGGCGGTCCAGGCCAGCGGTTGGTCTAGGTGGCAGAGGTTGCAGGCGTTGGGCCGGCCAAACGCGGTGCTCGCGCGGACGTTGGGCGAGGAGATCTGGTGGCTGCGGATCGCCCGCAGCAGCCCGTAGGTTGTGTGCGGCATATGGCAGTTGTAGCAACTGCTGCCAGTCGAGCCGACCGCGTGGTGCGTGTGGGCCGTGAGCTTGGCCTGCAGAGCCTGATGGCATTGGAGGCAGGCTTGGTTCGACTCCCGGTCGGGGGCCAGCTGCTGCGTCGTCCGCCAGGCCTGCAGGGTGGGGGCGTCGGTCTGGGCCGGATGCATCTCGTGGCAGGAGAGGCAGGAAAACCGGCCGCCCTTGAAGCAGGGCGAGGCCATGACGGCGTTCAGTTCGCGGCCGGTCATGCGCACCATGCCATCGCCCCAGAAGTGGTCGCGCATGAAATGGGGGTCCGTCTGGTGCAGTTCCTCGCGTTCCCGCGGGTGGTCCTGCCCGTTGGGTTGCACCACCCAGCGCAGGTCGAGTTGCTGGCCGCCTGGCCGGTAGCTTCCGCCGTGCTGGTCCCAGGTGACGCTGGCCGCCGCGTTATTGAACGCCCAGATGCTGTGGCATTGGCCGCAGACCAAGGATGCGGTCGGCCCGTCCATCCGCGCCGGGTTCGCGATCGTCCGGTCGGGTCCGCCCAGCAGATGCAGGGCGAAGCGGCGCACCGGGCTGCGGTTTTCCATGATATGCCGCCGTCCCCCGCTGTGGCACGCTTCGCACGCGATGCCGAATTCACCCACCTGCGAATCGAAGGTGCTCTCCCCGACGAACCGTGGCCGCGCCTGGGTGACGTGGCAGTTGATGCAGCCGTTGTTCCAGTCGCCCTTTGAATAGACGGGTTGGGGGCCGGGCGGGACCAGAAAAGTCTGGGCCATGGGGGCCCATTTTTTCTCCGCGATGACGTACGCGAAGGGGAATTGGCCGAGGGTGCGTCCCTCCCGGGCCTCGCCCGTTTCCGTCCAGTAGATCTGCAAATTGTGCGATCCGGTGAGCAGCACGATCTCGTGCGGCGGCGAAAAAAACGTGGGGGCGGCGCCCTGGGGCTTGGAGCGAACGAAGTAGGCGTTGCCCTGGCGCGCCACCTGGTAGTCCACGCGGTTGTGGGTCAGTTCCAGTCCGTCCAGATCCGACGCAAAATTTGCCGGTACGGCGACTTGGGTCATCGTCCGGTGAAACGAGGCGTGCCAACTCGCATAGTTGCCTGGATGGCAGGAGCGGCAGGCATCGGATGAGACATAATCGTCCACCGGCAGCTTGATCGGTCGGTTCTTCGGCGGTTCAGCCCGCCCGTGGCCCGTGACGATCGCGGCCGTGGCCAGGAGCAGGCCCCAGAGCAGAGTGCGGGGGCCCAGTTGTCCCAACCCAGTGGAAGCAAACCTTCGATGATGAGGCGGGTCGATTGGCGAAGGGGCGGCCACTGCCCCCAACAAACGGGCAGGTCCGCCGGCTGAAAAGCATTTTCCGTCGCGCGCCACCTCGCCCAGCGAATTTTCGAGCCGCTGGGCGCCGGTGGAGCTTTGCGTCTCCCCCCGGCCGAGGGCCGTCGGCCCAAGTCGGTCCGCGCGACGAAGGCTAGCGCTGCTTGGCGGGGGCGACGGCGGGCGCGGGGTTCTGCTGGTCGGACGAGTCGCCGTCCAGCTTGATCTCGGCGACCTTCCCCAGGTGGAAGAAGATATAGATGGTCTTCTCCTTCATGTCGGGGAGGTCGAGCGACTGGGAGTGGGCGCCGCCGGTCGCGGAGAACTCCGCCGGGGCGACCGCCTTGAGCCCGGGGCCGCCGGCGAACGGCGTGTTGGCGGCGACCACCTGGGACGTGTACTTCGTGTTGGGGTTGTTGAGGCTGTATTTCGCCGGGCCGTTGGCCGTGTAATATTCCACGTAGACCCACATGGCCTTCAGGCCGTCGGCCGAGGTCACGATCCGCTGGGGCTTGCCGAGCGCCATGTAGACCATGTCCATCGTGTTCCCGCGCTCGATCGCGCCGCCGAGGATGTTGCCCTGCTGCTGGGGGGTGAGCTTGTTGAAGGCCTCGCTCTTTTCCTGGATGCGCGCCTGGGTCTGGGCACTGGGCGAGAGGGTGGTGCAGCCGGCGAGGAGACAGGCCAGGGCGAGCGCGGCGCCCGTTCCGGTGATGACTGACAGGTTGGTGTTCATGGGTTCAGGGGGAGGAGGTCGCCCGGGGGTGCCAGTCACGTTATCGCCGGACCAGTCCCCGTCAAACTCCGGCTTGACGGCGAGGGCCCGGCCGGGACCCCATGGGCCATGGCTTCGCCCACCGAACAGAATTTTCACGACTACAAGCAGGCCGAAAAAAAGGCCCTCGAGCTCCTGGCGGCGATGAGGGCGGTCAGCCCGAAGAAAGTGGACATCGAACTGGCGCTGCTGGTCGCGATTTTCGAGCTCCACCAGGGGACGCTCCCCGCCGACAACGTGGCGGCGATCGTGCAGGGGCACCTCCGGCAGTTGGTCCCGCACTACGCGGCGAAGGGGCTGACCGGGCGCTGACCGGCGCGCGGCCTATGACCTCGGGCGGGGCCTGCCGGCCCGGCGACCCGGTTTTAGGAGCATTTCGCGAGGGAAAATGCGGCAAAATGCCTCTGTAAGGGCATTTTTGAGACAGTTTTAACCGAAACGACACGAACAAGTCTTGCCCGTAACGGTCTTGGCGAAAATCTTCCCCCCATATTTATGAGCCATCGACACCCGAATCGTCCGCAAGACTCTGCGCGTTGCCTGTTCTTGGGCTGTGTTCTCCTGCTCAGCCTGCCCAAAGCCGGTCGCGCCGAGGACAGCCTCACGTTGAAGAACCAGACCTGGCAGGAGGCCAGTCAACGCGTGCGGGTGGACTCGCAGTACGCGCAGCTTGAGTCGGACCTGACCACCAGCACCCACTTCAAGCTGATGGGCCTGATCGACGCGATTGCCGGGGCGACGCCGACGGGCGAGAAGCCGTTGAGCGCCGGGGCCGCCCTGCCGCTCGCCAGCATGAAGGAGCGCCGGAAGGCCTGGGACACCGAGCTGTCCCACCAGTTTGCCCGGGTGAGCGTCACGACCGGTTTCGCCAACAGCCGCGAGAGCGACTACGTCTCGAACGGCTGGTCGCTGAACACCGTCACCGATTTCAACGAGAAGAACACGGGCCTGCTCCTGGGCTACGGCCGCACGGACGACGAGATCAACGAGGAGAAGCTGGGCTGGACCAAGAAGCGGCCCAAGACCGGCAACGATTTCCTCGTCGGCGTCAACCAGCTGCTCGATCCGGACACCTCCGTGACCGCCAACGTCTCCTACGGCCAGTCCCGCGGCTTCATGAGCGATCCCTACAAGATCGTCTCCACCACCAGGCTGGATTTGGATCCGGGCTTCTACTACACCGTGCCGGAAAACCGGCCGCTGGAAAAAAACAAGGTCAGCGTCTTCCTCGGGCTCAACCACAACTTCGAGCGCTGGCAGGGAGCCCTGGAGGGGTCCTACCGCTTTTACCACGACACCTTCGGCATCTCCAGCCACACGCTGTCCGTGCTCTGGCTGCAGAAGATCGGCGAGCACGTGATCGTCCAGCCCTCGATCCGCCTCTACGAGCAGTCGGCCGCGGACTTCTATTATTACGACCTGGACCGGGCGGGCATTGTCACCAGCTACGAGCCGTTGCTGGGCGAGACCGGCACGGGCCGGGCCCCCTTCTATTCCTCGGACTACCGCCTGTCGCACATGCAGACGATCGACGTTGGCCTGAAGGTCATCTGGAAGATCAAGCCCTGGCTGGAAGTGGACGCCGCCTACAGCCGCTACGCGGCGCGGGGGCTGGACCATGTCACGCCGCAGGCGGCCTTCAACCGGGCGAACACCATCACGTTTGGGCTGAAGCTGCTGCGCTGAGGCCGCCCCGAGACCCGCCATGGCCGCCCCCACTCCAGTTCTGGAACGCCCGTCCGCGGCCCCGCTGCGCCAGCTGCGCTGGGCGGCACTAGGCACGGAGTGCTATGTCCAGTACGCGTGCGGCGAGGCGCCGGCCGCCCGGGCCTTCGAGCAGGCCGCCCAGGCCTGGGTCGCGGCCTTCGAGGCCAAGTATTCCCGTTTTCGCCCCGACAGCCTGGTCAGCCGGATCAATGCCGCCGCCGGCCGGAGCTGGGTGGAGATCGACGAGGAGATGGAGCGGTTTCTGGACCTGAGCGGTTCGCTTTTCACGCTGAGCCGCGGGCTGCTGGATGTGACGGCGCTCCCGCTGCTGCGGCTGTGGGACTACAAGGCGGCGGCGCCGCGCCTTCCCACCCCCGAGGAAATTGCGGCCGCGCGCCGGCTGGTGGGCTGGACGAAGGTTGAGCGCGAGCGCGGCCGGGTGCGGCTTCCCCTGGTGGGCATGGCGCTGGATTTTGGCGGCTGGGGCAAGGAATACGCCGTCGACCAAGTGGCCGAGATCGCCCGCGAGCATCGGATCACGAGCGCCTTGGTGGACATTGGCCATGACCTGCGGGCGGTGGGCGCGGCCCCGGGCAAGCCGGGCTGGCACATCGGGCTCGAGGATCCGGCGCGGCCCGGCGAGCGCTGCTGGGGCAGTCTGGCGATCACGAATCTCGGCGTGGCCTCGTCCGGCGACTACCGGCGCGGTTTCACGCTCAACGGCGTGCGCTACGGCCACATCGTGGACCCGCGCACCGGCCGCCCGGTCGCCCACGGGGCGCGCCAGGTGACCGTCATCGCGCCCAGCTGCGTGCAGGCCGGCGTGCTTTCCACCACCGCTTTCATCCTGCCGCCGGCCGAAGGCATCCGCTTCATCCAGGACTCGATGAGCGCCGAAGGCTGCATTCTCACCGCCGACACCCGGCACCAAACGCGTGGATTCTTCAATTATGTCGTTACCCAATAAACTCCTCAACGGGCTAGTGCTCTGTCTGGCCCTCTCGGCCCCGGCTTTCGCCCAAGTGAAGCCTGGCCAGCCCTTCCCCGATTTGAAGGGTTATGCGCTGGAAGGAACCCTGCCGGCCTGTGCCGGCCAGGTGGTCCTGGTCGACTTCTGGGCCACCTGGTGCGCCCCCTGCAAGGCGTCCTTCCCCGCCTACGGCCAGCTCCAGCGCGAGCTGGCCCCGCGTGGCTTCATCCTGCTCGCGATCAGCATCGACAAGACGGCCGCCCCCTACGCGGAGTTCCTGCAGCGGTTCAGCCCGCCCTTCCCGACGGTGCGGGACGGCACGCAGAAGCTCATCTCGGTGGTGAAGGTGCCGGCGATGCCGACCTCCTACCTGATCGACCGCAAGGGCATCGTGCGCTCCGTCCACAGCGGCTTCCACGGTGAGGCCACGGTCAAGGCGCTGCGCGAGGAAATCATCCGCCTGCTGGAGGAAAAATCATGAAACGTAACCATGTCCTTGTCCTGATGCTGGTCGGTCTGGCCGCGCTCCTTTCCGGGTGCACCACGACTCCGGTGCATCCGTGGGAGCGCGCGACGCTCGCCGACTACACGATGCGGCCGGACCGCGATCCGCTGCATAACACAATGTTCGAGCACATCTATTTCTCCCGCGAGGCCTCCACCGGCGGTCGCGGGGTCGGCGGCAGCGGCTGCGGCTGCAACTAGCCCGGCATCCGGACCGGTCCGCCCGGTCCTCCCCGTTTCGTTTTTCCACCCGGCCCCCGGGGCCACTCTACCTACCTGCGCCGATGAATCTCTCCGTCCTCTCCCACCGCTTCCGCTGGCTGCACCTCCCGACCGGAATGTTGATCATGCTGCTCCAGCGCACCCCGGCCCCCGTGCTGCGGGCCCTGGCCCAGCTGGACAGCCTGGTGGCGGATCAGGCCACGGTCATTCTGCGCTCTAGCGTCGCGGTGGCGGCGATGGGCGCGTACCATTCCGTGGCGGGCGCCACCGTTTTCAACGTTTCTGTCGTCTCCGGCGCCACCGTCACGCCCGCCAGCGCACCATTTAACTCGACCTTCACGGTGTCCGCCACGGTCGGCACGGCGCTCAACCTCGGCATCACGGTGAGTGGCGCACCCGGCAACCCCAAGTCCTGGAGTGTCAAGACCCCCCCCGCGCTGCCCACCGGGCTCAGCGTGACCGGCGGCAATCCCATCAATGTGGTCGCACCCTACAAGATGTACATCGCCGGCACGCCGACGGCGGCCGGGTCCACGTCTGTCACCGTGACCGCGTGGGACGGGTTGAACGGCACGGGCGGCAACAGCGCAAAAATCACGGTGACCTTTAACATCACCGGTGGTGCCGTCAGCACGGCCCCGGCGATCACGACGCAGCCGTCGAGCCAGGCGGTGACGGCGGGCGGCACGGCGAGCTTCACGGTGGCGGCCTCGGGCAGCCCGACGCCGACCTACCAGTGGGCCAAGGGCGGGGTGAATATTTCCGGTGCGACGAGCGCCACGCTCACGCTGAGCAACGTCCAGGCCGGCGATGCCGGCACCTACACGGCGACCGCCACGAACTCCGCCGGCTCGGCGACGAGCACGGGCGCGGTCCTGACGGTGAACGCGGCCGCAGTGGCCCCGGCGATCACGACGCAGCCGTCGAGCCAGGCGGTGACGGCGGGCGGCACGGCATCCTTCACGGTG
>CAIKTR010000170.1 GCA_903830425.1 uncultured Opitutia bacterium | reverse complement strand
ACGCAGCAGCGGGTTATTCCCCTCCCACGAAACCGTGTAGCTCGCCCCTCCGTCGGCGAGGGTCGGGTGGGCGGTGAAGGGCGTGCGATCGAGGAGGGAGGCGACGGGGCGGTTGGCCCGGGCATGGTCGGTGTCGGACCACCGGGCGTGGATTTCCTGATGGCAGGGCGCGCACGACGCGGACGTTTGGGCGACGGCGGCGGAGATCGTCGTCGGGCCCATGGGTTCCGCGGGTGCCCGGCGGACGCCCCCGGCCCAAAGCAGGGCGTGGCCGGCGAGCATTCCGACCAGAATCACGCGTTGGCAGCTGGGGTGGGGCACCGGAATCAGGCTTGTTGCACCCGGGGCCTGATGTCCAGTTCCAGCCCGGTGGCGCGCGCGAGGCTCACCGCGCGGGCGCGCCGTCCGCCGCCGGTGTCGGGTGCCGGGCCGGGGAAAGTTTCACCCCCGGCAGGGGCGCCGAACGGGTCTGGCCGTTCTGGGTCCTGGGTGCGCCTGGCGGCGGGGCCGTCACCAGGCGGTGAACTGGCGCTGGGCGACGAACCGCGTGACTTTTTTCCGCGGGGCGCGGTTGGTGCGCAGAAGCTCGCGGTTCCGGTAGAGCGGAAAATCATTGGTCCGCAGGGCGGGGCCGCCGTGGATCGAGACCAAGGTGCTGCCGCGGAAGAGGCAGTCGTAGGCCTCCTCCGTGGGGGTGCCCTTGTTGATGACGTAGGAGTAGGCGTGCTCGGCGATGGGGAACGTGACGGTGAGCGTGTCGCCCGGGGAGAGGTGACGCACGGTCAGGTAACGCCCGAGGCGCTCCGCGGCCTGGGGTTTTCCGTTGGTGGTCAGGGCGACGGCCTCGAACTTGACCCACCGGGGGATGCGGATGGAGACGCGCCCGGGGGCCTGCTTCACGACGATGTCGACGCGGCCCTCATGCGGCAGATGGCTGTGGACGTCGACGCACCGCCCGGCGCGGTTGAGGAGCAGGTTGACGACGGTGGCGCCATCGTTTTCCCGCAGGGCGCCCTCCCACGCGTAGTAGAGCCCTTGCGAGGCGTTGCTGGTGCAGCAGTGCATGACCCACGGATCCGTCACCATCGTGGGTTTGGAGGTGCCGAAGAACACGCCCAGGCTGCGGGGGATGACGTCGCGGGTGTTCAGGTAGCTGGCCGGATATTTTGCCTGGTGGGTCACCTCCGGCTGCGCGGCGCTGTAGGCGGCGAGCGCCGCGGCGTCGGTGATCTGCTGCTCGGCCAGCTGGTTTCGCACCACGGCATCCACATCGTCCCAGTAGTCGCCGGCCCCGGCGTCGGTCAGGCGGATGCCCAGGCCCACCAAGTCCCCGATGGCGCAGCCCTCGCACCCGGGCGAGGGCGGATAGGTGTTGATCAGGCCCATGCGCGGGATGCCCTGCGTCAGGGTGAATTCATACGCCGACCGCACGAACTCCAGGGCCCGGTCATCGTCGCAGGCGGTGGCGTAATAGAGGAGCCCGCGCAGGGCGATGGCCCGGGCGTGGAAGTGAATCGTCCAGTGGCCGTGCTGCGAGCCGTCGCGGAAGGGGCCGGAGGGCACGACCTTGATGGCGGCGGGATTGGCGGGATCCAGGGCCAGCATGCCGCCCCAGAATTTGGGCTTCATCACGTAGCGGGCCACGCGGCTGGCCAGTTCCTTGGCCACGGGATCGCCGGTCAGCGCGTAGCACTGCGCGGCGGCGTAGATCTGGTGGCCCTGGGCGCAGGTGACGGAGCCTTCCGGTCCCTCGCGGTCGCGCTCGGCCTCGGAGGTGTCGATCCAGCCCGACCGCGGATAGATGAAGCCGTCGTGCCAGCCGCCCCGGTGCGGAAAATAGGAATAGTCGCCGCGGTCGACGGCGATCCGGCGCAGGCCCCGGATGAGGGAGGCGTTCAGGGCGGCGGTGTCGGTGCCGTTGGCGCCCTGCCAGGCGGTCAGCGCCCGGATCATCCGGGCAACGCCCCAGACGCTGGAGAAGTCCTCGTCGCGTCCGGCCCCGTACAGTTCTATGCTGTTGTTGTAGACGTTCCGCCACGGCCGCCGGGACGTGAAGCGGTCCCAGTAGAGGCCGTCGTCGATGCGCGAGACGAGCTCCTGGCGGTATTCCTGCTCGAACGGGGCGAGATAGTTGCTCCCACACATGAGCCGCAGCAGCGGGAGCGACTCGGCGAACTTGGCGTCGAGGGGGATGTCGGCGGACCAGTGCTGCAGGAACGGGGTCTTCGCATTGAAGTAGATCAGGCCGAACATGGTCATCAACTCCGGGTCGATGGTGTTCAGGATGCCGTGCACCGCCAGGTCGGCGCGCGCGGCCAAGTCGAGCGTGTCGGGAATCTCCGTCTCGTAATACTGTCCCTCCGGCACCACCTGGCGCGGCAATTCCGGGCGGGGCGTCGCGGCCGGCGCGGGCGGCTGGGCTTGGGGCGCGGCCGCGGCGGCGCCGAGGTTCAGCTTGGCCAAGGGCACGGCGGAGGCGAGGAGGGTGGCGCGCTGCACGAAATCACGACGGGATTGTTTCATGGCTGGGGGAAATCTGATCCAGGGTGCCGATCGCCAACGGGAACCGATCGGGTGCCTCTCAGGTTGCCGGGAGGCCGCTCCGCACACGACCTCAAAGACCGCGCATGAGTTGTCATCAGCCCGGGCGCCCGCCGCCGGGGTCCGCCTACACGTAATGATCCTTCCGGTCGGGGGAGCGGCGGATGGTTTTGAAATCGAGATCGTGGACCGTCTTGATGTAGCGCACGGAGCGGCTCTGGGTGCGCATCAGGATCGAGTGGGTGATGACCTTGTGGCCGATGAGGCGCACGCCGGGCAGCAGGGGGCTGTCACTGATGCCGGTCGCGCAGAAGATGGCGCTGGGGCTCGTGACGAGGTCCGACGCGTAGTAGATCCGCCCGAGGTCGGCGCCGGCCGGGGTGGCGGCGACGGCCGCGCGCTCCGCCGCGTCGCGCGGCCACATCCGCAGCTGCTGCTCGCCGCCCAGGGCCAGCACGCCGGCCGCCGTGAGCACCCCCTCGGGGGAGCCGCCGGTGCCCATGTACAGGTCCATGCCGCTGTCGTGCAGCGAGGGCGAGACGGCGGCGGTCACGTCGCCGTCGGTGATCAGGCGGAGGGCGGCGCCGGCGGCGCGCACGGCGGCGATGAGCTCGGCGTGCCGGGGGCGGTCGAGCACGACGACGTACACCTGGGCGACATGTTTCCCGAGGGCGGCGGCGACCCGGGCGAGGATCTGCTCGACCGGGGTGTCGAGGTCGAAGCGCAGCGCGGGGTCGCGCGCCATGGCCGCCACGACGGCGGGGCCGTAGGCGAGCTTCTCGGAGTAGAAGGTCGGGATGTTGACCATCGCGGCCTCCGCGCCGTGCGGCACGTGGGCGGCGGCCATGACCGAGATGGAATTGGGCAGGCCCTTCGAGATGTTCGTGGTGCCGTCGATCGGGTCGACGGCGATGTTGAAGCGCGGGGAGGGGAACTTCCACGAGCCGATCTTCTCGCCGAGAAAGATGCCGGGGGCGTTGTCCTTGATGCCCTCGCCGATGACGACCTGTCCGCAGAAATCGCTCTGCTCCAGCGTGCCGCGGATGGCGTCGCTGGCGGCGGCGTCCGCGGACTCCTTGTCGCCGCGGCCGAGCCAGTCGATCGCGCTGAGCGCGGCGTTCTCGGTCGCCCGGACAAAATCAAACTGCAGGGCCCGCTCGGGGTGGCGGTCGTTGGCGCTGAGGAAGGACTCGGAATCGGGCGAGGACATGGGGAGGAGCGCAGACTGGGAAGGCGGCGCCGGTTTGGCGACGGGAATATGCCGGCGGGCCGACGGGCCGGCCGCGCTTGCTGGGCGGGAGATTATTCGCGGTAAAACGCGTTGAAGGCGGCGGGCCGCGCCGCCAGCGTCGGCGGCATGGTGCTGAAGCCGGCCGGTTGTCTCGCGTGGTTCCTGGGGTGCGCGGCGACCGCGACCCTGGCCGCGACGGCCGCCGCGCCCTTCCGTCCGCTGCACGACGCGTATGAGCCGCAAGTCCTCGCGCTGCACCATCCGGATTATGCCGATGTGCTGGCCGGGGCCCGGGTGACGGCCTCGGGCCACGACGACGAGCAGCGGCCGGAGTTTGTCCACGACGGCAGCACCAACGACACGGTGCGGTACTGGACCTGCCGGGTGCTGCCGGCGTGGGTGCGGCTCGACCTGCCGGCGGAGCGGGAGATTGCGCAGGTCAACCTGCACCTGCGGGCCCCGGGGACGAAGGTCTATCATTTTTATGTGGAGGGCTCGGCGGATGGCGCGACCTGGCGGCTGCTCCACGACCAGCGCGCCGGCGCGGCGCTGGTCCCGGCGGCCGGCCTGGCGATCGTGCTGCCGGCGCCGGTGCGGGTGCGGGCGCTGCGGCTCACGGTCACGGGCTGTTCCGCGCCGGGGGAGGGCCCGGCGGTCGTCGAACTGGCCGCCCTGGCCCGGCCGGCCGGACGCGCGCTCGAGGGCGCGGTCGGCGACCTCGACCACCGCTACGATGGCGACCAGGTGCCGCTGGCCGGCGGGGCGGCGGGCTGGCGCGGCACGGCGTGGCGGGGCGAGCGGGTGCACGGCCAGGTGGTGGTCTGGAGCGCGCCCGAGCGGCTGGGGCTGCGCGCGGAGGTGTCGGCGCTGCGCGACGCGCGGGGCCGGGCGCTGCCGGCGGGCGCGGCGACGGTGCGGTTTGTGCGCCACGTGGGGGCCGACGGCCAGCTGGCGGGCGACGTGCTGGACGCCGCCGCGCGGGTGGACCTGCCGGCGGGCTCCTACCGCGCGCTCTGGCTGACGGTGGAGCCGCCGCGCGACGCGGTGCCGGGCACCTACACCGGCACGCTCACGGTGCGGGCCGACGCCACGGACCCGAAGGTGTTTCCGCTGACCCTCGAGGTGCTGTCGGCCACGCTGCCGGCGCCCGCCGACTGGGCCTTCCACCTCGACGTCTGGCAGCACCCGTGGGCGATCGCGCGCTGGCATGGCGTGGCGCCGTGGAGCGACGCGCATTTCCAGGTGATGCGGCCCTACCTGGTCGAGCTGGCGCGGGCCGGCCAGAAGGTGATCACGACGACGCTCACGCCGCGCCCGTGGGGCCGGCGGGACTACGACGACTACGACACGATGGTCATCCACCTGAAGCAGCCGGACGGCTCGTGGAAATTTGATTACACGCGGTTCGACCGCTACGTGGAGTTCGCGATGAGCTGCGGGATCACGCGGCAGATCAACTGCTACTCGCTGCTGACCTGGTCGGGGCGGCTGGAATACACGGACGCCGCGACGGGCGACCAGCGCTGGGCGATGGGCGAGCCGGGCTCGGCGGAGTTTGCGGACTACTGGGGGCCGTTCCTGCGGGACTTTGAGCAGCACCTGGCGGGGAAGGGCTGGCTGGAGCGCACGCGGCTGGGGGTGGACGAGGCGCCGGCGCCGATGATGCAGGCGATGCTGGCGCTGGTGCGGGCCCAGGCGCCCCGGCTGAAGGCGGCGCTGGCCGGCAACCAGGCCCCCTCGCACTACACCGGCCTCGATCTGGCGGACTTCACCATCATCCTCGACCAGGCGGGCGACGACCTGGTGCGCGACCTGGCCCAGCGCCGCCGCGAGGGCCGGGTGACGACGTTTTACCTCTGTCTGGATCCGAAGCGGCCGAACACCTTTGTGACGAGCCCGCCGGCCGAGGCGGTGTGGGTGGGGTATTACGCGGCGGTGAACGGCTACGACGGCCTGAGCCGCTGGGCGCTGACGACCTGGCCGGAAAACCCGCTGCAGGAGACGCTGTATTCCTGTCACCCCTGGCGGCGCGACCTGCCGCCGGGCGACAACTTCCTGCTCTATCCGGGACCGCGCGCCGGGGTGCACTGGGAGATGCTGCGCGACGGCATCGAGGAGTACGAGAAGCTGCGCGGGCTCCGCGCGGCGTCCGGCGGGACGCTGCCGGCGGCGGTGGCGGCGGCGCTGGAGGGGTTCCGCGACCCCCGCCAGCTGGGGAACGACGCCGCGGTGATCCGCCAGGTGGCGGCGATGCGCGCCGCGATCGAGGCGGCGGCCCGCGCCCAGCCCTGAGCGCCAGCCGCGGCGCGGAAGTTTCCACCCTCTTTTATTACCTCATGAGCCTCACCCTCGGTCTGGTCGGCGCGGGCCAATTCGCCCAGCATTTCATCCCCCTGTTCAAGGCGCACCCGCTGGTGCGCGAGGTCGTGCTGTGCGACCTGGACCCGGTGAAACTGCGGGCGACGGCGGAGAAGTTCGGCCTCACGCGGACGGCGCCGTCGCTCGACGCCGTGCTCGACAGCGACGTCGAGGCGGTGGCGATCATCACGCAGCACTGGCTGCACGGCCCGCAGGCGATGCAGGCGCTGCGGGCGGGCAAGCACGTCTATTCGGCCGTGCCCTGCGGGGTCTCGCTGGAGGAGATCACGCAGCTGGTGCGCACGGTCGAGCAGACCGGCCGCATCTACATGATGGGCGAGACGAGCTACTACTACCCGCATGTCGTCTGGTGCCGCGAGCACCACCGGCGCGGGGGGTTCGGGGACGTCATCTACGCCGAGGCGAACTACCACCACGACTGGGACATCCGGAGCATCGACTCGCGGGGGATCATCCGGGCCCGCACCGGCGACCGCTTCCTCGAGCTGGCCGGCGAGCCGCCGATGCTCTACCCGACCCACACCATGAGCCAGGTGATCGGGGTCACCGGCGCGCACATGACGAAGGTGTCGGCCCACGGCTGGCGCGACCGCCATCCGGACGGCCTCTACGACCCGCGGGTGAACCAGTATCGCAACGCCTTCTCCAACGAGACGGCGCTCTTCACCCTGAGCGACGGCGCCTGCGCGTGCGTGAACGAGTTCCGCCGCGTGGGGCACCCGGGCGGCGAGTTCATGAGCGTCTGCGGCACCGAGACGAGCTTCGAGTACACCCAGGCCGGGCGGGTGGTGATCGGCAAGGGCTTCGAGGACACGCAGCGGCTCGACGACCTCCTGACGCTGCGGCCGGGGGTCCACGGCGGCACGGCGGCGGTGCAGGACGTGGCGCGGCTGCCGCGGGAGTTCGCCCAGCTGCCGAACAACCACTGGGGCTCGCACCAGTTCCTGGTGGACGACTTCGTGCGGGCCTGCGTCACCGGCGAGCCGCCGCCGAACCACGTCTGGCAGGCGGCGCGCTACATGATCCCGGGCCTGATCGCGCACGCGTCGGCGGAGCAGGGCGGAGCGCAGCTGGCCGTGCCGGACCTGGGCGGGCCCCCGGGCCGTTGACCGCGCCCGCCGCGGCCCCGGCGGCCTGCAAGTAATTCTTGTGACGGCGGGCCAGACTTCCACCATCGCGGGGTGCTTGCCCCTACCCCGCCGCTGCGCCGCTGGTGCTCCGCCTGGCTTTTTTTCGTGCTGACGACGTGGGCGCGTGCCGCCGCGCCCGCGGACGGCGCGTCGCCGTCCGACGAGGTGGGGGCCGCCTGGCAGCTGATGGCGGACCATCTCGGGCGCGATGCCTACGTGCGCCTCGACCGGGTCCGGGGCGTCCCGACCCGGGAGCAGCGCCTGGCCCAGGCGGTGGTGGTGGTGGACTACCAGCCGGTCACGCCGGAGCGGCTGCACGCGGCGGAGGCCATTTTTGCGGACCTGGCCCGGGGGGAGGATGAAATCGCGGCGCAGGCGGCCTACCTGCAGGCCCGCCTGTACCAGGTGCACTACTCACAGCCGGACTACGGCCGCGCGGCGGAGCTGTACCGGGCGCTGGCGGCCCGGCAGCCGGACAGCCATTGGGCGCAGCTGGGGCTGGTGAAGCTCGGGCTGCTGCAGCTCTACGTCCTGCCGGAACCGGCGGGGCCGGCCGCCCGGCTGGCGGCGGTCGCGGCGCTTCTGCCGCGGATCAAGGAGGAGAAGCTGCAGCGCGACGTGCACCTCCAGCTGGGCCAGGCCGGCACGTTCTACGGGCTGCCGCTGGACGCGGTGCTGGCCCACCTGATAGAGGTCAACCGCATCGGCGGCCTGGTCGGCCAGATCGAGGAAGATCTGGCGATCCAGCTCGGCGAACTCTCGCTGCGCGCGGGCCACTATGCGGCGGCGCGGACTTATTTCGAGACGTACCTGCGCGACTTCACCCCCAATCTCCGGAGCGTCACGGTGCGGCGCCGGCTGGCGGAAATGGCGGCGCAGGAGGCGAAGGCCCAGGAGGGCCGCCCATGAACGGCCGCCTCCGCCACCTCGGGCTGGTCCTGGCGGCGCTCGGCTACGCCTGGGCCCTCGGCTGGGTCTTCACGCGCTCGGCCCCCGTGGTGGCCAGCCGGCCGGTGACGATCCGGTTCGCGCACTGGCAGATTGAGCAGGGGCCGCCGGACGGCATGAAAGCGGTCATCCGCCGCTACGAGGAGCTCAACCCGCGGGTCAAGGTGGAGCAGGTGCTGGTGCCGGGGCGGATCTACAACCAGTGGCTGCGGACCAACCTGGTCGGCGGGACCGGAGTGGACCTGGTCGAGTACGGGGTCTGGCTCGACGGCATGACGGACATCCCGGCGCGCTACTTCGAGCCGATCACGGACCAGATGCTGCGGCCCAATCCGTACAACCGGGGCACGCCGCTGGAGCACGTGCCCTGGGTGCAGACCTTCACCGACGGGCTGCAATACCAGCGGGTCAACGCCCCCTCCCCGGGCCAGTTCTACTGCGCGACCATGACCGAGGTCTCGGAGCGCCTGTTCTGCAACCAGGAGCTGCTCCGGGCCATCCTCGGCTCGGACCGGACGCCGCAGACGTTTGCGGAGCTGCGGGCGCTGTTCCCCCAGGTGACGGCCTACGCGGCCCGCACCGGGCGGCCGATCTTCGCGCTCGCCGGCTCCCGGGACAACGCGAGCTGGCTGCTGCAATTCCTCCTGCAGGGCTGCATGATGCAGGTCAGCCAGCGCAACGACCGCTACGGCAGCCTCGCCCTCTACAACTGGGACGCCCTCGGCCACTACCTCGAAGGGCGCTGGAGCTACCGCCTGCCGGAGGCCCGGGCCGGGCTGACGATGATGCGGGAAGTCTCCGTCAACATGAAGCAGGGGTTTGTCCAGTCGCTGCGCGACGCCGCGACCCAGGAGTTCCTGCGCGGCGACGCGGTGTTCATTTTCGCCGGGACCTGGGATGGCACGAGCCTGCGGAGCCAGGCGACCTTTCCGGTGGAGGTGCTGCGCTTCCCCCAGCCGACCCCGAGCGATCCGGTGATGGGCCCCTATCTCTACGGGCGGTTTGCGGACGGCGGCGGCGGCACGGCGATGGAGTTTTACCTGAACAAGCTGAGCGCCCACCCGCAGGAGGCGGTCGACTTCATGCACTTCATGACGAGCGTGGAAGGCAGCCAGCTGTTCACCAACCACAGCGGCTGGCTGCCGGCGACGCGCACGGTCCAGGTGCCGCCCGCCATCCGGCCCTACTACACGCCGCTGGACTGCTATTCCTTTGGCGCGGAATACATGATGATCGGCGCGTCGGTGAACATGGCGATCATGCGCAATTTTCACCTCTTGGTCGGGCCGCAGGGCAGCGTGGACCGGTTTGTGGACGCGATGGAGGCGGTCATGCCGGCGGCGGCGCGGACGGACCTGTACAAGGAAATGACCAACCGCTCCCTGATCGTGCGGCCGCAGGACGTGCGCCTCATGGCCCTGGCCGCGCTCGGCCGGCGGGCGCCGCAGAACGCGGCCCTGGTGCTGGCGCGCGAGCGGCTGGAATGCGCCCAGACCCAGTCCGAGGCGCTCATGCTGAAAATGGCCCGGCAGCTGGCGGACGCCGGGCCGGTGAAGTGACGGGGTGAACGGGCCCGCCCGGCCACGAAGGGCTTGTCCGCCGGGGACAAACTTCCACCATGGCCCGGTGTCCTCGGTTCCGTCGCTTCCGCGCTGTCTGTGCCTGGCCCTGCCCCTGTGGCTGCTGCCGCTCGGCGGCGCGGCTGCGCCCGCATCCGCCGACCTGAACCAGGCCTGGGGCGCGCTGGCGGACAACCGGCTGGCGGAGGCGCAGCGGGTGCTCGGCGCCGCGCCGTCGACGCGGCCGGCGCAGCTGGCGTGGGCGGTGGCGGAGATGACCCGGCCGCCGGTGACCGAGGCCCATCGGCGGGCGGCGGAGCGGGTTTTTCAGGAGCTGGCGCGGGGCGACGACGAGGTGGGGGCCCAGGCCGAGTACCTGCGGGCGCGGCTGCACCAGCTGCATGATGTGCCGGCGGACGAAACCGGGGCGGCGGGGTTGTACCGGGCGCTGGCGGCGCGCCGGCCGCACAGCCACTGGGCGCAGCTGGGCCTGGTGAAGCTCGCGCTGCTGGAACTCTACCGGCGGCCGGATCCCGCCGACGCGGCGGCCGACCGGCTGGCGCCGGCCGAGGCGGCGCTGGCGCAGATCGAGGAGCCGGCGCTGCGGCGCGACCTGCACCTGCAGATCGGCCAGGCGGGGGTGGCGCTGCAGCAGCCCCTCGGCCGCCTGCTGCCGCACCTCGTCGCCGCCGACCGGCTGGGCGGCCTCACGAGCGCCGCGCGCGAGGACCTGATTGTGCAGATCGGGGTGCTGTCGTTGCGCGCCGGCCAGCTGGACCAGGCGCAGGCGTATTTTGCGCGCTACCTCCAGGACTACCCGGCCAACACCCGGGCCTACACGGTGACGCAGCTGCAGGAACAGATCCGCCGGCGCCGCGCCCAGGAGTCCGCGCCATGAACCTCGCCCCCCTGCGCTCCGGGGCGCTCCTGCTGCTGGCGGGCTACGCCGTGGCGACCTATTGGGTGTTCACCCGCTCGACCCCGCTGGTGGCGACGCGCCCGGTCGTCATCCGCCTCGCCCACTGGCAGATTGAACGCGGCCCGCCCGAGGGCATCGCGGCCGTCATCCAGCGCTACGAGGAGCTGCACCCGCGCGTCAAGGTGGAGCAGGAGCTCATCCCGGACCGGATCTACCGGCAGTGGCTGCGGTCCAACCTGGCGGGCGACAACGGCCCCGACATCATGGAATGGGGCTCGTGGGTGGAGGGGCACAAGGACCTCCCGGCCCGCTATTTCACGCCGCTGACCGCCGAACTGGCGCAACCGAACCCCTACAACCGGGGCACCTCGCAGGAGCACCTGCCCTGGGAAAAGACCTTTCACGACGGCCTGACCTGCCCGAAGCGCGACTCGCCCGACCCGGGCCAGATCTACGCGGTGACGATCACCGAGACCACCATGCGGCTCTTCTGCAACGCCCAGCTGCTGCGCGAGGTCACCGGCTCGGAGGCGGTGCCCCGGACCTATGACGACCTGCGGCGGATCTTTGCGCTGACCAAGCGGTACGCGGCGCTGACGGGCCGGCCGCTGGCGGCGCTGGCGGGCAGCCGGGACAACGGCCGGGCGATTGCCGAGACCATGTTTTCGGGGCCGCTGCTGGGGCTGAACCAGCGGCTGGACGACGACGGCAACCTGTACCTCTACAACCGCAAGCTGCTGGGGGCCTATCTGGCCGGACGCTGGAACTACCGCGACCCGCACGTGAAGGCGGGCCTGGCGCTGGTCCGCGAGGTGGCGCAGGCGATGAAGCCCGGCTTCCTCCAGCTGCGCCGCGACGATGCGATGCTGGAGTTTTTCCGCGGCGAGGCGCTGTTCCTCTACTACGGCACCTGGGATGCGACGACGCTCCGGCAGATGGTGCCGTTCGAAATCCGGACGCTCCGCCTGCCGGCGGTGACCGCGGACGATCCGATCGCGGGCCGCTGGATTGCCGGCCCGCTGGGCGAGGGCCAGGGCGAGACCACGCTCTCGTTGTACGTGAACCGGGCGACGCCCCACCGCGAGGAGGTCATCGATTTTCTCCGCTTCCTGACCAGCGTCCCGGGCAACCAGCGGTTCACCGACCACAGCCTGTGGCTGCCGGCGATCAACGGCGTGCAGGTGCCGGAGGTGATCCGGGGCTTCCGCGACTACCAGGTCGGCCATGCGTTCGGCCAGGCGACATACGACGCGCTGGGCTCGAGCGTGAGCCTGGTCTGGGACCGGAATTTCCACCATCTCGCGGGCGACCAGGGCAGCGTGGACAAGTTTGCCGAGGTGCTGGACCAGGCCATGCCGGCGGCGATTCGCGCGGACCTGCAGGACGAGGTGCGCAACACCCTGCTGCTGGTCCGGCCGCAGGATGCGGCGATTCTCGGCCATGCCTCCCTCGGGGACGACTCGCCGGCGGGCCAGCGGCATCGCCTCCGCCAGCAGGAAATGGAGGCCAGCCAGACGATCTCCGAGGGGCAGCTGGGCCAGGCCCGGCGGGCGCTGGATTTCGCGAAGGAAAGACCGTAGCCGGCGGCCGCGGAGCCTCAGCGGGTCAGCCCCGGCAGGGGGGTGTCCCACTTGCCGTTGTAGCGGACGGTGAGCGGCGTGATCCCGCGGCGGGTTTCCCAGACGAGGCTGGCCTGGCGGTTCCGGGCGTCGGCCACCAAGGCGGCCAGCTGGCGAATGGTGAGCCCGCGGAGGGCGGTCCCATTCAGGCTGACCAGGACGTCGCCGACCCGGAGCCCCAGGCGCGATCCCATGCCATCGGAATCCACCGCGGTGACCCTGGCCTCGAGGATCTGGTCCGCGAGGGGATTGGCCAGGTTGACCCCGCTGAGCTCGAAGTGGACCTCGATCGAGGGGAAAACCGACTCCTGAACGTTGAACGGCGCCATTTTCTCGGGCTTGCCCTCCCTCCCCGGCGCGAGGTCGGGCCGGCGGGCTTCCGCGGCCGGCAGATCGGCGCCGGCCAGCAGCACGCCGGCCAGCAAGAGGCAGAGGGGGCGCATGGCGGTCAGAGGAGGTCAGGCGCCGCCGGGGCGCGACCTACCGGTTTTCGCTTTCGAGCTTGGTCTGGTACACCTGCCCCTCGCGAAAGATGACGTAGAGCGTGTCGCTGGGCAGGTCGGGGACATCGAGCGAGGTCTGCGCCGTGCCGCGGGTGCCGGTGTCGGAGAGGCTCTTGTTGCTGCGCGGGGAGCTCGAGGACTCCACCCCGCTGGCGTAGTGGCCGCCGGCGGTGTTGTTGATGACCATCTGGGCCTTCGACTGCGCGTTCGACGGATAGTAGTTGTTGTAGGTCCAGACGGTCTCCTGCCCGTTGGCGGTCGTGACGATCTTGGAAGGCTTGCCGATCGCCATGTAGACCATGTCGGTGGAGTAGCCGATGCCGACGACGCCGTCCTGGATGTCCCGCTGCTGCCAGGGGGCGAGGTTGTCGAACACGGCGGATTTTTCCTGAATACGGGAGGGGGCGCCCGTGGTTTCACAACCAGTGACCAGAAGCAGGGCGGCGAGGGCGACGAATGGGGTGAGGATTTTTTTCATGATGGGTGACGCGGACCCAGCTTGGACCGGGAGTCAGAAAATGAACAGGTCGAACTGCAGCCCCGGGAGGACGCGCCCGGCGCCTTCCGGTTACAACCGGCTGACTGGCGCCCGCCCGGCCGCCCGCGGGCGGGCTGCGACTTTTTTCCCGGCGGGGTGTTCTCGAGGCATGAAAATCTTTCTCGGAATCGGGCTCCTGCTGCTGCTGGCCCTCGCCGCCCTCAAGCTGGGCCCGGTGCTGCTCGTCCCGGTGGTCCTCGTCGCCCTCGTGCTGCTGGTCAGCGGGGCCCTGCTGCTGGGGGGCTTCGCGGTGGCGGCGACCAGCCTGCTGTTCGTGGCCGGCGGACTCCTCGCGGTGGTGCTGGCGGTCCTGGCCGTGCTCTCCCCGGTCTGGCTGCCCGTGCTGGCGGTCCTCGGGCTGGTCTCGCTCTGCCGCCGCCGCCGCCCGGCGACGGCCTGAGTCCCGGGGTCCGGCCCGCCCGCCCGCGCCGGTTGCTTTCGGGTTGGCGGCGCGGGGCGCGGCCCGTTTGCTGGCAGGCGCATGACGGGCGAACTTCCCTCCAGCATCATTGCCGGCATCAGCTTCATCGGCCGCGGCGGCGGGCTGGTGAAGGCGCTGGGCGGATTCCAGCGGGGCCACCACACGGTGCCCGCCGCGGCGAACGCGGTGACCCACGCCTTTCTCGGCAAAATCTGCGCGGGCGAACTGGCGGCGCAGGCGGAGCAGCTGTTCCAGGCCGCGCGCGCCCAGCTGGGCTACAAGCGCCCGGAGCTCACGCTGACCCTGGCCGCCGCGGCCGCGACGCTGACCAGCCGGGATTTCTCGGTGGAAATCAGCTACGAGCTCGAGGCGGCGGCGCCGGCGCGCTACGCCGTGACCACGACGCTGCGCGGGCTGCAGCGGGCGGACCTGGTGCAGACCGAGGAGTTTGCGGCCGTGTTTCGCGGCCGGTTCACGGAGATCTCCTTCGCGCTGCGGCAGGGGGCGCGGGTGGAGGCGATCGTGGACGCGATCGAGGCCCTGGACGGCGCCGGGGGGCTGACCGTGGAATATCCGTCGGACTGCCGCGAATGCGTGCTGGGCGTCGCGGGGGTCGCCGCGCAGGTGCGGTGCACGGGCGGGGCCCTGGAAATGGTGTTCCCGCGGGCGGAGTCGCCGCGCGAGCTCCTGGTGGATTTTGCCGCGGTGCGGGGCGCCTTCCGCGTGAGCCGCGAGCTGGCGGGCCTGCTGGGCTAGGGGCGGGCCGGCCCCGCCGCAGAAATCACTCGCCCGCCGGCCGCCACCGGTTAAGGCCGAGGGATGCTTTTCGCGCCCTTTGCCGGTGAAGCCGTCTGCCGCCGCGTGGCCTCCCCGCTGGTTCCCCGCGGCACGCCCAACATGGAGCCGCGCCACGCCCTCGACGCGGCGGCCTGGCTCTGGCACCCGCAGCTGGCGGCCCGCCAGCCGGGCTTCGTGCTCTTCCGCCTCGACCTGAAGACTGCCCGGGCCGAGACCGTGCAGCTGCAGGTGAGCGCCGACTTGTGCTACGCGCTGGCCCTTGACGGCGCGCTGATCGGCCGCGGGCCGGACACGGGCGACGTCACGCACTGGTCGCTGGCCACCTATGAGCTCTCGCTGCGGCCGGGCGCGCACCGGCTGGAGGCGCTGGTCTGGTGGGCCGAGCTGCCGCAGGCCCCCGAGGGCCGCATGACCTGGCGCGGCGGGTTTGCCTGCGCGGGTCTGGCCGGCGCGGCCGCGCGGTTCACCACCGGCGTCGCCCGCTGGCGCGTGGCCCGGCTCGAGGGGCTCACCTGGGGCACGAAGCTCAACCGGTCCTATCACGTCATTGGCTGCTCGGCGCAGCTGGACCTGGCGCAGCTGGACCCGCGCCGCGCCCGCTGGGTCACGCCGGCGGTGGTGCGGGCGCCGATCGGGGCGCATCCCTGCGGCCTGGTGGCCGGGGGCTGGCAGCTGGAGCCCGCGGCGCTGCCGGAGCAGCGGCATGACCTGTGGCGGGGCGGCCGGGTGCGCGCGCAACGGCCGCGGTGGTCGGCGGCGCCGAGCCTCAAGTTCGGGGCCGAGCTGGCGCCGGGCCAGGCGGCGGGCTGGGACCGCCTGCTGCAGGCCGGCGCGGCGCTGACGCTGCTGGCGCGGCACGAGGTCACGGTGCTGATCGACACGGACGACTACCTCTGCGGGTACCCGGTGCTGGAGTTTTCCGGCGGGGCGGGCACGCGGGTGCGCTGCGAGTGGGCGGAGTCGCTCTTTGACCGGGAGGACCGCCGGATCGAGAACTCGCCCGGCCCGAAGGGGGACCGCGGGGCGGTGGCGGGCAAGACCTTCACCGGCTTCGGCGACACCTGGCGGCTGGGCGGCCGCGGCCGCCGGTGGGCCAGCACGCCGTGGTGGCGCTCCGGGCGGTACCTGCTGGTGAGCGTCCAGGTCGGGGCGACCCCGGTGGTGCTGCACACGCTGGCGGTGGAGCGCACCGGCTTCCCGCTGGCGCCGTGCGCCACGCTGGCGACGGACGACCCCACGCTGGCCCCGATCATCGCCCTGAGCGAACGCGGGCTGCGGGCCTGCATGCACGACGTGTTCGTCGACTGTCCCTACTACGAGCAGATGATGTACGTGGCCGACACCCGCATCCAGATGCTGCTCGCCTACGTCTTCGCGGGCGACGACCGCCTGCCGCGCCGCGGCATGGAGCTGTTCGACCTGTCCCGCGGCCGGCGCGGGTATCCCACGATGCGCCATCCGTCGCGCGAGCGGCAGGAGAGCGCCACCTTTGCGATGATCTGGCCGTGGATGCTGCACGACTTCGCGCTGTGGCGGGACGACCCGGCCTGGCTGCGCCAGCGGCTGCCGGGGCTGCGGGCCCTGCTGGAGGCGCTGCAGACGGAGGAGGACGGGGCGGGCCTGCTGGCGGTGCCGCCGGGCTGGCTGTTCATGGACTGGGTGCCCGGTTGGTTTGCCGGCTGGGCGCCCGGGCAGCGCGAGGGCCGGCGTTCGGCCCTGATCAACCTGCAGTACCGGCTGACGCTGCAGCGGGCGGCCGACCTCGAGCGCTGGTGCGGCGACCCCCGGATGGCGCAGCGCTGGACGGCCCGGGCCGAGGCCCTGGGGCCCGTGCTCACCCGCCATTTCTGGGATGAGCCGCGCGGGCTGTGGGCGGACGAGGACTCGCACGTGTCGTTCAGCCAGCATGCGCAGGCCCTGGCGGTGCTGGGCGGACTGCGCGCACCGGACCCGGCGCGGTGGGCGGATGCGGCGGCCAACGGGCTGGCGGCGGCGACCATCTATTTCCAGCACTATGTGTTTGAGGCGCTGGGCCAGTTGGGCCGCGCCGACCTGGTGCTGGCGCGGCTGGACCTGTGGCGCGGCCTGGTGCAGCAGGGGTTCAAGACGCCGGTGGAGAGCCCGGAGCCGGCGCGGTCGGACTGTCACGCCTGGGGCGCGCACCCGGTGTTCCACCTGCATGCGACGGTGGCGGGCATCCGGCCGTCGGCGCCGGGCTTCCGCCAGGTGCGGATTGCGCCCCAGCCGGGCCCCCTGAAAAAAATCGCGAGCGAGCTGCCGCACCCGCGGGGCACGATCCGGCTGCGCGCGGAGTTTGCGGCGGGCCGGGTCGAGGCCGTGGTCGAGCTGCCGCCGGAGACGACCGGCGTGTTCGTCTGGGCCGGCCGGGAAACGGCGCTGCGGCCGGGATCCCAGACGCTGCGGCTGGGCTGAGCCACCCGCGGCGGCGCCGGCCAGGGCGCCGCCGACCGGAGGTGCGCCGGGCCTACTTGATCAGGTCGGCGACGAACGCGCGCTCGTCGACGAGCTCCTGGTTGGTGGCGGCGAGCTTGGACTTGGCGAAGTCGTCCATGGCGTAGGTCGTGATGACCTCGTACGAGCCGGGCGTGGTGGTGCGCACGGGCAGGCCGGCCCAGACGTTGGCATCGAAGCCGTAATGGTTGTTGGATTTCACGCCGACGGAATGGATGGCGCCCGGGGTGACGAGCGAGCGGACGTGGTCGACGAGGGCATTGGCGGCCGAGGCGGCGGAGGAGGCGCCGCGGGCCTCGATGATGGCGGCCCCGCGCTTGCCGACGTTCTCGCAGAAGCGGCCCTGCAGCCACTCGGTGTCGGTGATGACGGCGGGGACGGGCCGGCCGTTGATCGTGGCGTGGGCGAAGGCCGGGAACATGGTGGGGCTGTGGTTGCCGTAGATGAAGAGGTCCTTGACGGTGGTGAGGTCGACGCCGGCCTTCTTGGCGAGCTGGGTCTGGGCGCGGTTCTGGTCGAGGCGGACCATGGCGGTGAAGCGCTCGGGCGGCAGGCGCTTGGCCTGGCTGGCGGCGATCATGCAGTTGGTGTTGGCCGGATTGCCGACGACCGCGATGCGGGCGTCCGCCGCGGCGACGGCGTCGATGACCTGGCCCTGTCCGATGAAGATCTTGCCGTTGTCCTTGAGCAGGTCGGCGCGCTCCATGCCGGGCCCGCGCGGCTTGGCGCCGACGAGGAGGCACCAGTTGGCGTCCTTGAAGCCGATCTCGGGCTGGCTGGTCTGGATGATGCCCTTGAGCAGCGGGAAGGCGCAGTCGTCGAGCTCCATCGCGACGCCCTCGAGCGCCTTGAGCGCCTTCTCGACCGGGGCCTCGAGGAGCTGGAGGATAACGGGTTGATCGGGTCCGAACATCGCGCCGGAGGCGATGCGGAAGAGGAGGGAGTAGCCGATCTGGCCGGCTGCACCGGTGACGGCGACGCGGATGGGGGTTTTCATGGGGGAGCTCAAGTAGCTACCATGAAAACGGCGAAAAACACGAAAGAACTGACGTCCGCGATTTTTTTCGGCCGCCCGCGGGTTTTTGGGGAAAAAGCGGCTAGGCCGGGAAGCGCGGGGCCAGGGCGGCGTGGATCTCGCGGACCAGCTTTTCGGTGGCGGTCCAGTCGATGCAGCCGTCGGTGATGCTCACCCCGTAGCGGAGTTTGTCCCGCGGCTGGGGGAAGGGCTGGCTGCCGGCGGCGAGGTTGCTCTCGACCATGGCGCCCATGATGGTGCGGTTGCCGGCGGCGATCTGGGCGAGCAACGCGTGCATGACCTCGGGCTGGCGCTCGGGCTGCTTGGCGGAGTTGTCGTGCGAGCAGTCGACCAGGATGGACTGGGGCAGGCCGGCCTTGGCGAGCAGCGCCTCGGTTTGGGCGATGTGCGCGGGCGAGTAGTTCGGCCCGCCGCCGCCGCCGCGGAGGACGACATGGCAGTTGGGGTTGCCGCCGGTGACGATCGCGGAGGCGGCGCCATCGAGGTTGATGCCGAGGAAGGTCTGGGGCTGGCCGGCGGCCTTGATGGCATTGACGGCGGCCTGGAGAGAGCCGTCGGTGCTGTTCTTGAAACCGAGGGGCATCGACAGGCCCGACGCCATCTGGCGGTGGGTCTGCGACTCGGTGGTGCGGGCGCCGATGGCGCCCCAGCAGACGAGGTCCGCGACGTACTGGGGCGTGATGGGGTCGAGAAACTCGGTGGCGGTCGGCAGGCCAAGATCCAGCACGTCACGCAAAAAAGTGCGCCCCAACCGGAGCCCGGCGGCGATGTCGTGGGAGCCGTCCAGATGGGGGTCCATCACGAGGCCTTTCCAGCCGACCGTGGTGCGCGGCTTCTCGAAATAGACGCGCATCACAATCATGACGCGGTCGGACACCTCCCGGTACAGGGCGGCCAGCCGGCGGGCATAGTCGCGGCCGGCCGTGAGGTCGTGGATCGAGCAGGGGCCGACGACCAATAGGAAGCGTTTGTCGTCGGTGAAAATGATCCGGTGAATCTCCTGGCGGGCGCGGGTGACGAACGCGGCCTGGTCATCGGTCTTGGGCAACTCCGCCAGCAGCGCGGCGGGCGAGGGCAGGGCACGCGTCTCGACGACATTGATGTCCGATGTTCTCTGCATAAACCATGAGCTTGGCGGGACCGACCGGAGCGGCGCAAGTCCGGCCTGCGGAGGAAAATCAGGCTCAGCGTCTGGGGTGAAACCCCTGCACCCAGTCACAGGCTGAGGCCAAAGGGATTGAAAAACCGTCCCATTTGGGCAAAAAAAGTGGCGGGCCGTGTACCCCTACACGACCCGCCTTTGCTTTCTTAGTTACCCCAAAACTCCCGCTAGGCGGGAGAAGTGTTAAAGTGACGTCCTTACTGATAGAGCTCTATCGGATCCCGTCAACCTAATGTTATCAAAATCTATCACTTTATTTTGCTAGTAGCTGTAAAGTTGCATCTTATAAAATCAATGAATCGCACCGACACACCCGATTTTCACCGCTGGCAGCCCGCCTCTTGCCTGCGGGTGTCAGGCGAGGACGCGCCTACATTCCTACAGGGTCAGTTCACCAACGACTTGCGAAAAATAGGTTCTGGAGAAGCGGTTTACGGGCTCTGGCTGAACCAGAAGGGAAAAGTGCTGGCGGATAGCTTTGTGCTGCAGGCGTCGGAGCAGGCATATCTATTGGTGAGCTATTTTTCGCCCGCCGAGTTGATCAGCGGTCGATTGGCCGACCATGTCGTGGCGGATGACGTGGTGATTGAGGATCTCACGGGTGCCGTGGAGGGGCTCACGGTTTTTGGGGGTGGGGCGCCCGCGGGCGGGGTGCCCGAGGGCGGCTGGAGCTTTCAGGGCCGGCGCACGCGGGAGCCGCACCGGGAGTTTATTTTTCCGCGGAACGCCGCGGCGGGCTGGGCGGCGAAGCGGGCGAACGAGACCCCGCTCAGCGCGGCGGAGATGGCCCGCCGCCGCATTGCGGCCGGCATCCCGGCGGTGCCGGCGGATCTCGGTCCGGCAGAACTGCCCAACGAGGGCGGGCTCGAGACCGAGGCGATTTCCTACACGAAGGGCTGCTACCTCGGGCAGGAAGTGATGGCGCGCCTGAAAACCATGGGACAGGTGCGCCGCCGGCTGGTCGGGGTGCGCGGGGGCGGCGAACCGCCCGCGGTGCCGGCCCCGGTTTTTCAAGCGGGCCGCCCGGTGGGCGAGCTGCGCTCGGTCGCGGCGGACGGGGAGGGCTGGATCGGGCTGGCGCTGGTTTCCCTCCTGCACGTCCAGCGCGACGCCGGGCTGGCGCTGGCCATCGAGGGTGGGCCCGGGCTGGAGTTTTCCGCGCGGCCCTGAGCGCGGAGCGAACCCGGCTCGGAGAGATGGGAATGGGGTTGCGCCGCACCGGCTGGCGTTTCTTCGTTTGAACCGCGCCCCTGGCGCCCCCTTTACCCTGCCATGAACAAAGCTGAACTGATCGACGAAGTGCAACAGCGCCTGGGCGGCGAGACGTCCAAGGCGGCGGCGGAACGCGCGGTGGATGCGGTGCTCGGGGCCGTGGGCCGCGGGCTCCGGCGCGACCGGGAGGTGCAGCTGGTCGGCTTCGGGGCTTTCGCCGTGGCGACCCGCGCGGCCCGGCGCGGCTATAATCCCCACACCCGGCGGCCCATGAAAATCCGGGCGATGAAGACGATCCGCTTCAAGGCCGGGCTGGAGCTGAAGGCGGAGGCCGGGGCATGACGCCCGGCGGCTGCGCCCCGACCGTCGCCCCCGGCCGGCCATGAAAGCCGCGCTCACGGAGAAATTCCTGGCCCGCTTTGGCCGCGCGCCGGCGGTGATCGCGCGGGCGCCGGGCCGGATTGAGTTCATCGGCAACCACACCGACTACAACGGCGGCACGGTGCTGGGGGCGTCGATCGACCGCGGGGTCTGGGTGGCGGCCGCGGCCCGCGGGGACGGCCAGTGGCGGTTTGCCACCGAGGCGTCGGCCGGGCTGGTCGAGGTGTCGTCCGCCGCTTCGCCCGCGCGCCACAGCGGCCCGGGCAGCTGGGTGAACTACCCGCTCGGGGTGCTGGCGGCCTTCCCGCCGTTCGGCCTGCGCCTGCCGGGGGGATTTGACTGCCTCGTCCTGTCCGACCTGCCCTCGGGCGCGGGGTTGAGCAGCAGCGCGGCGCTCGAGCTGGCCTCGGCCCTGGCCTTCCTCGCGCTCAGCGGCCAGGACGCCCCGCGCGCGAGCCTGGTCCAGCTCTGCCGGCACGCGGAGAACAACTTTGTCGGCGTGCCCTGCGGCATCCTCGACCAGGGCGTGTCGGGGTTTGGCCGCCGGGACCACCTGGTGTACATCGACTGCCGCGGGCCGTCCTTCGCGACGGTGCCGCTGCCGGCGGCGGCGCGCTTCTGGGTGTTCAACACCCACACGAAGCACGCGCTGGTCGACGGACTCTACGCGGCCCGCCACCGCGAGTGCCTGGCCGCCGCCGCGCAGCTCGGCGTGGCGGCGCTGGCCGCGGTGACCCCGGCCGCGCTGGCCGCGGCCCGCGCGTCGCTGCCTCCGGTGGAGTTCCGCCGGGCGCAGCATGTGGTGGACGAGATTGCGCGGGTCGAGGCGACGGTGGCCGCGCTGCGGGCGGGCGATCTCGCCGCGGTGGGCCGGCTGCTGACGGCCTCGCACCGCAGCTCGCAGCACCAGTTTGAGAACAGCACCCCGGAGCTCGACTTCCTGGTGGACCAGCTGGTCGCGGCGCCGCACGTCCATGGGGCGCGGCTGACCGGCGGCGGGTTTGGCGGCGCGGTCATGGCGCTGACGACGCCGGACTTCGGCGCGGCGCAGGCGGCGGGGGTGGCGGCGGCCTATGCCGCGAACTTTGGCCGCCCGCCGGAAGTGCTGCCGGCGCAGACGGGCGACGGCGCGGCGTTACAGTAGCTCGGCGACGGCCGAGAAGTAACTGGCGACCAGGCGGTGGCAGACGAGAAAGTACAGCAGGCCGGCGAGGGCGAGCATCGGGCCGAACGGCACCTGCCGGCCGAAGCCGAGCGCGGCCGGCTCGCCGTCGGCCGCGGTTGACGCGACCGCGACGTTTTTTCCGGAGACCTGCTGCCAGGCCAGGGCGAGGGCGAACCACGCGGTGCCGACGACGGCCCCGCCGAACACGGCGAACACGGCGCCCTGCCAGCCGCAGAACGCGCCGATCATGCCGACAAACTTCACGTCCCCGAAGCCCATCGCCTCCTTTTTCAGGGCCAGCTCGGCCAGCAGCGCGATCCAGAGCACGAGGCCGGAGCCGACCAGGAGGCCCTGCAGCGCGGCGGTGCCGGAGCGCAGGCTGTCGACCAGGAAGAGCCCCTCGTGCTGGCCGTGCAGGGCCGGCACGAGCACCGACAGCAGCACCCCGCCGAGGCCGGCCCCGAGGGTGAACACGTCCGGGATGATCATGTGGTCGAGGTCGATGAAGGTGGCGGCGATGAGCACGCTGACAAAGACCATGCCGACCACCGCCTTGGCCGGGGGGAAGAGCAGCCAGCAGGCGAGGAACAGTCCGGCGGTGAGCAGCTCGACCAGGGGGTAGCGGAAGGAATAGGGCCGGCCGCAGCAGCGGGCCCGGCCGCGCAGGAGGAACCAGCTCAGGACGGGCACGTTGTCATGCCACTTGATCGGCTGGCCGCACGCGCAGGTGGAGCCGGGGGTGACGATCGATTTCCCCGCGGGGATGCGGTAGATGCAGACGTTGAGAAAGCTGCCCACGATCGCCCCGAAGAGTCCCGCGGCGAGCGGGAAAAACCAGGGGAAGGCGGCGGCCAGTTCGGGGTAGGCGGACATGGGTCAGGCGGGGGGCAGGGCGCGGGCGGCGGCGGCCTGCATGGCGGGGGCGAGGCGCGCGGCGGGCACGCCGCTCCAGATCTCGAGGGCCTTGGCCCCCTGGTGCACCAGCATGGAGAGCCCGTTGGCGCACGGCAGGCCGAGGGCCTCGGCCTGGCGCAGCAGCGCGGTGCGCGGGGGGTTGTAGATCATGTCGTACACGCTGGCCGGGCGGGGCAGGCGCTGCAAATCAATCGGCGCCGGGTCGTCGGCCCGCAGGCCGGCGCTGGTCGCGTTGATCACCACGGCGCCGGCGGGCAGGTCCGCCGGGGGCGCGGCCGGGTCAAAGCCGCGCCGCGGAATGCCGTGGCCCAGCGGCGCGAGCACGGCCAGCAGGGCGTCGAGGTTGGCCCGCGTGCGGTTGGCGAGGCTGAGCGAGGCGCAGCGCCGGCCCAGGCAGGCGACGGCGGCGCTGCGGGCGGCCCCGCCCGCGCCGAGCAGGATGACATGGGCGCCCGCGAGGTCGCAGCCGAGCGTCTCGCCCAGCGCCGCGGCCAGGCCCTCGCCGTCGGTGTTGTGCCCGTGCCAGCCGGCCTCGGTCCAGTGGAGCGTGTTGACGGCCCCGACCGGCCGGGCCGCCGCGGCCACGGCGGCGACCTGGCCAAAGGCGAGCACCTTGTGCGGGACGGTGAGGTTGAGGCCCCGGAAGTGCCGGGCGTGCAGCAGCGGCAGGGCGCGGGGCAGTTCCTCGGCGGGGATGGCGAAGCGGAAATATTTCCAGTCGGCGAAGCGCGGGTCGGTGCGGGCCAGGTCGGCGAGCGCCGCGTTGTGCAGGGCCGGGCTGATGGAGTGCCCGATGGGAAACCCGAGCACGGCGAGCGCCACGCCGGGTCGCGACCAGGCCGCGAGGTCGCGGAGAGTGAGGACGGGGTCCATCGGCGGCGGATTCCGGCGGGCGGGCGGCGGATTGTCAAACGGCGCCGCGGCTCAGGACGGCGGGTGCGCCGCCTCGAAGTCCTCGACGAAGCTGGCAAAGAGGCGGGCGCGCTCGGTCTCGCCGGCGGTCGTGTAGTGGTTGGCCAGGTTGCGGCAGTTGCGGCAGAGCACCTCGCGGACCGGGGTGGGCACCAGCGCCGTGTCCTGGGGCGGGATGCCGTGGGTGCGCAGCAGGGTGGAGATCTCGTCGGGATCGAGGAAGACGCCCTTGTCGAAGGGATCGATGAAGAAGGGCGGGTCCGCCTCAAAGCAGCCGACGATGAAGTGGCCGGGCAGCCCGACGGGCTCCAGGGGGAGCCCGAGCCGCTGGGCGACCAACAGGTAGACCAGGCTGAGCGACAGCGGGAGGCCGGTGCGGCGGGTCAGCACCTGGTCCAGGAGGCTGTTGCGCGGGTCGGTGTAGTGCTCGACGTTGCCGCGGTAGCCGCACTCATGGAACAGCACGCGGTTCACGATGCGGCACTTCTCGCGGGTGCTGGCCGGCTCGCTGATGAGCTCGGTGCAGCGGGCCGCGAGGTGGTTGAGCTCCGTGACGCACGCGCCGGCATCGAGCTCCGGGGTCACGGTCCGGCTGAGCAGCAGCGCCCCGGCCTCGAGCTCGTACTGGAGCGAGCGGATGAAAGCCCGGAAGTCCGCGACGGGGTCGGCGAACTTCAGCTCCGCGAGGAACCAGGTGGCGTGGCGGGCCAGCGAGCGGTTGGCGCTGCGCGCGGTGGCCTGGAGGAAGGTCTTCGCCCCGGGGCCGAGTGCGCGGAAGTGGGCGAGCAGCGCGCGGCGCACCGGCGCGCTGTCATCGTCGAGCAAACCGCGGAGCGCCTCCTGCCGGGCTCCGTCAAGGTTGGGGTGGTCCACGGGACTAGGCCAAAAAAGTTTCGCCCCGCTGGCAACCGGGAAACGGGAAAATCGCCCGGGCCCGCGGTCACGCCGCCGGCGGGCGGGCGCCGTACAGCGCGGTGCCGACGCGCACCAGCGTGCTGCCGGCGGCGATGGCCGCCGCCAGGTCGCCGCTCATCCCCATCGAGAGTTCCCGCAGGGGCGCCCCGGTCTCCGCCGCCAGCCGGTCGCGCAGCTCCCGCAGGGTCGCGAAGGTCCGAGCGGCCACCGCCGGGTCGTCGCTCAGCGGCGCAATCGTCATCAGGCCGTCCACCCGGAGGTGCGGGAGCGCGAGGGCGGTCGCGAGCAGGCCGGGCGCGTCCTCCAGCTCGGCGCCGAACTTGGCCGGATCGCGGCCGGCGTTGATCTGGAGGAGGACGGGCAGGACCTTGCCCAGCTCGCCGGCGGCCCGGTCGAGCAGGCCCAGCAGCTTGCCCGAGTCGACGCTCTGCACGCGGTCAAAGTGGGTGGCGGCGAGCTTGGCCTTGTTGGACTGGAGGTGGCCGATCAGCTCCCAGCGCACGGCGGCGCCCGTCTGGGCCCGTTTTTCCGCACCCTCCTGGACCCGGTTCTCGCCGACGGCGGCCAGTCCGTAGCGGGCGGCGTGCTCGGCGGCGGCGGCCGGCTGGGTCTTGGTGACGGCCAGCAGCCCGACGTCCTGCGGGGCGCGGCCGGCCGCCACGCAGGCCGCCGCGATCTCCGCGCGGACCCGGTCGGCCCGGTCGCGGAATTCCTCATAAGTTATAAACATGGGAAACAAGGAAGACTGCTTATAGGTTGCGGTCGAATTAGTGATCGTTATGGTCGGTTTCCACAGCGTCATCCATGCAAATCGAAAATTTCAAAATCTTTGCCGATCTCGTCGAGACCAAGAGCTTCTCGAAATCGGCCAAGCTCAACGGCATCACCCAGTCGGCGGTCAGCCAGCAGGCCCGGGCGATGGAGCGGCATTTCAAGACGCTGCTGATCGACCGCAGCCAGAAGCAGTTCCAGCTGACGCGCGAGGGCCAGCGGGTCTACGAGTCGGCGAAGGAGGTGCTCCACACCTACGAAAAGCTGCTGTCGGAGCTGCAGGAGATGAAGAAGGTGATCAGCGGCACGATCCGCATCTCGACGATTTACTCGATCGGCCTGCACGAGCTGCCGGCGTACATCAAAAAGTTCCTGCACGACTTCCCCGCGGTCAACGTGCGGGTGGAGTACCGGCGGTCCAACCTCGTCTACGAGGACATCCTGCACAACGCGGTGGACTTCGGGCTGGTGGCCTTCCCGGTCAAGCAGCGGCAGATCGAGGTGCTGCCGTTTCGGGACGACCATCTGGTGCTGATCACGCATCCCGGCCACCCGCTCGCGAAGGGCGGGGAGATCGAGCTCAAGCAGCTCGCCGCGCAGAAGTTCATCGGCTTCGACCCCGACATCCCGACCCGCAAGGCGGTCGACCAGATCTTCCGCGACCACAAGCTCGAGATCGAGCCGGTGATGGAGTTTGACAACATCGAGACGGTGAAGCGCGCGGTGGAGATCGACCACGGCATCGCCATCGTGCCCCTGGCCACGGTGCTGCAGGAGACCAAGCAGGGCACGCTCGCCGCCGTCCATTTCAAGGGCAAGGACTTCACCCGCCCCCTGGCCATCCTGCACCGCAAGGGCCGCGTGCTGACGCCGGCGATGAAGAAGTTCATCGAGGTCCTCGGGCTGGAACTGCCCGAGGACCTCCGGAATTGAGCGGCCGGTCCCGGCAGCCTGTTTTCCTCCCGCCGATGAAAATTCTCCCGCTCGCCCTGGGCCTCGCCCTGTGGGTGGCGGGTGCCGGGCGGTCGGGCGCGGAGCCCGTGGCGCCGACGCCGGCGCCGGCGTGGCAGCTGCGGGACGTGGACGGGAAGGTGGTCCGTTCCGAGCAATTCAAGGGCAAGGTGGTGGTGATCGACTTCTGGGCGACCTGGTGCCCGCCGTGCCGGGCGGAAATCCCCGGCTATGTCGCCTTGCAGAAAAAATACGGCGCGGCCGGCCTCGTCATCATTGGTATCTCGCTGGACCAGCAGGGGCCGGGGGTGGTGAAGAAATTCATCCAGGACCACCAGGTCACGTACCCGGTGGTGATGGGCGACGAGGCGGTGCAGGCGGCGTTTGGCGGGATGGACGCGATTCCGACGACCTTCATCATTGATCGCGCCGGCAACCTCCGCGACCGCAAGGTGGGACGGGAGTCGGTGGACGCCTACGAGCAGACGCTGCGGCGGTACCTGACGCCCTGAGCGGGGCGTGCGGGCTAGTCCGCGTTGAAGCGGGCGACCTGGGCCAGGCCGTCGGCGACGGTCCGGTCGGGGCGGCAGCGGGGCATCTTGTGCTGCGTGCCCCATTTGCCCTGATGGCGCATCCAGTGCTCGAACACGCCGGGCATGACCAGCCGCACCACGGGGGCGTCGAGGGTCCCGCCCTGGCGCTTGGCCGCGTAGTCCCCGTTGCGGGCGCCCAGCTCGGTGTCGAGCCGCGCGGCCAGGGCGACGCCGATCGGCGTCTGCACGGTGCCCGCCCGGAGCTCGATCCACCACTCGTGCCGGCCGCGGGTCTGGCCGGTGAGCGACGTGCTGGTCAGCGGCGCGACGTGGAAGTTGACGATGGTCCAGCCGTGCTGCTGGCAGACGGCGACCAGGGAGTCGGTCAGCTCCTTTTCGCTCACGTGCTCCCCGAAGGCCCCCAGCCGCAGCGTGGTGCGGCCGACGTAGACCAGCCGCGGCGGCTCGGTGGAAATGAACCGCACGACGTCGCCGAGCACGTACCGGCAGAGGCCCGCGGGGGTGGTCAGGAGCAGGACGTAGTCCTCGCCGACCCGGACGCCCTCCAAGGGCACGGCCTTGGGTCCGAGCGCGGCCAGCCGGGCGGGGTCGAAGTCGCGCCGGGGGAGGAATTCGAAGAACAGCCCGGCCGCGGCCATCAGCCGCAGCCCCTCGGCCGGGGTGGCGTCCTGGGCGGCGATGAAGCCCTCGACCGCCGGGTAGACCTCGTGGAAGTTCACGCTGGGCCCGCCGGCCCGCCGCAGGTCCTCGTAAAACGGCCCGACCGGCACGCCGCCATGCACCAGGCATTCCAAGTTGGGCCAGAGGCTCGGCAGGTCCGGCGCGTGGGCGGGAGCCCCGCGCAGGGCCTCGGCGAGGAGCAGCAGCCAGCTCGGGAGCCCGGCCACGAGGGAGATGTCGAGGGTCTGCGTCCGCCGCACAATCGCCGCGAGCTTGGCCGGCCAGTCGCTCAGTTGGGCGATCGCGGCGCCGGGCTCGTAGCAGTGGCGCTCGAGGGACTTCGGGAGGTTGAGCCCGCTGAGGCCGCCCAAGGTCCCGTAGTAGGCGTCGAACGGCTCCACGTCCGGGACGGGGGTGAGCGCGGTGGAGTCCCCGAGGAGCAGGTGCCGTCCGCGAAACACCCCGGCGTGGCCGACGCGGGCGCAGTAATACAGAAGCGACTCGTGCGCGGCGCGGGTGAAGTGGGCGAGCATTTCCCCGGTGACGGGGAGGTGCTGGCTGCGCCCGGTCGTGGTGCCGGAGGACGCGGCATAAAACGCGCACGTGCCGGGCCAGAGCACGTCGGCTTCCCCCCGCTTCATCCGCTCGATCGCCGGGGCGAGCTGCTCATAGGTGCACAGGGGCACGCGGGCCTGGAATTGTGCGTAGCCCATGCCGGCCTCGACGCCGTTCCGGCGGCCGTACGCCGCGGCGGCGAGCGGGCGCGTCAGCGCGCGAAACGCCTGCTGCTGGGCGGGCACCGCGGTGCCCCGCTGCCGCAGGCTCCGGCCCAGCCGCGCCGTCTGCAGGCTGGCGCCGATCGTCAGGAAACTTTTGGGGAGGACCGGCATCGGAACGGCGAAGGGCCCTAGGCAGTCCTGCCGGGCGGGCCCCCGCAAGCGCATTCCCGCCGCGGCCGCTTCCCCGATAATATTTCCATCGCTTGGGTTGCGGCGGGGCGCCTCCGGCGTCATGCGTCTTCGGATTGAACCCGTCCCCCGCGCCTGACCCGTTTCCCCCCATCCTCTACGAGGATGAGGTCCTGCTCGCGCTGGACAAACCGGCCGGGCAGCCCGTCGCGGCGGACCGGGCGGCCCCGGGGCGCACCCCCCTCATGGCGCAGGTGCGCGCGCGGTTCGGGCCCGAGGTGGCCAACGTGCACCGGCTCGACACCGAGGCCAGCGGCGTGCTGCTCTGCGCCAAGACGAAGCCGGCGCTCGATTTTCTCAGCGGCCAGTTCCAGTCCAAGACCGCCGACAAACGCTACCTCGCCCTGGTCACGGTGCTGCCGGCGGAGCGCGCGCTGCCGGTCGCCGCGGCCCTCCGGTCGCTGGACGGCGGGCTGCCCGAGACCTTCACCCTGGACCTGCCGCTGGTGGACGACCTCCGGGCGCCCGGCCAGATGCGGGTGGGCAAGGGCCGCGGCTCCCGGGAGTGCACCACGGAGTTTCGCGTGCAGGAGCGCTTCGGCCGGCTGGTCTGGCTCGAGTGCCGGCCCCTGACCGGGCGCCTGCACCAATTGCGGGTGCATCTGGCGGCCGCCGGCGCCCCGGTGCTCAACGACGCCCTCTACGGCGACCCGACGATCCAGCTGCTGCTGTCCGACCTGAAGCGCGGCTACAAGGGCCGGGACGAGGAAAAGCCCCTGCTGCGCGGCCTCGCGCTGCAGGCGAGCGAACTCACGCTCAAGCATCCGGTCACCCGCGAGCCGATCACCCTGCGCGCCCCCCTGCCGCCGGAGTTTGTCATCGCCCTGAAGTACCTGAGGAAATTTCCCGCGGGCGCGCGGCGCGCCCCCGCCGGGCGTTTTCCCCGGGCCTAAGACCGCCCCGGGGATGCCGCCGACGATTTACTCCGGATGAACCGCCGGCATCGTCGCAGCCAGACCCCATGAGTCCCGCCGTCACGCATTCCGTGGACGCCGAGGGCATCGGCTGGATCGTGTTCGCCGATCCGGCGGCCCGCGCCAACCGGTTCACCGCCGCGAGGCTCGCCGCGCTGGGCGCCGCCCTGGACGCTCTGGCGGCCCGGCCCGTCGTCGCGATTGTCGTGGGCAGCGCGCCGGAGTGCAGCTTCAGCGCCGGGACGGACCTCCCGTGGATCGCGGAGCTGCCGGACGCGGCGGCGGCCGCCGCCGTGGCGCGCGCGGGCCAGGCGGTCCTGGCCCGGCTGGCGGATTGCAAGGTGCCGGTGGTGGTGGCCCTCCACGGAACGTGCGCCGGCGGCGGCTTTGAGCTCGCCCTCGCCTGCCACTGGCGGGTGGCGAGCGCGGCGCCGGAAACGAGGCTGGGCCTGCCGGAGACGGGCCTCGGGATGATCCCCGGCTGGGGCGGAACCGTGCGGCTGCCGCGGCTGATCGGCGCCCGGGCCGCGCTCGATCACCTGTTGCAGGACAAGCTCGTGTCCGCGGCCGACGCGCTGGCCGCCGGGCTGGTGGACGAGGTGGTGCCCGTCCCGGAGCTCGCGGCGCGGGCGCGGGCGGCGGCCCGCCGGCTGGCCGGGGGCGGGGTGCCCGCCCGGACGGTGCCGCCGGCGCCGGACGCCGCATTTTTCGCCGCCACGCGGGCGGGGGTGATGAAGAAAACCCGGGGCCGGGAGCCCGCGCCGCTGGCGGCCATCGGGCTCATCGAGCGCACGGCGGGGCTGCCCGTGGTCGCGGCGCTGGCGGAGGAGGCCCGCGTGTTCGGCGACGTGACGGCGGGCGAGGTCTGCCAGAACCTCATCCACGTCTCCCGCCTGAAGGCGGCGGCGCCGCAACGCACGGTGGGGGCCTGGTTCCCGCCGGCGGAGGCCGCCCCGCCGCCGCCCCCGTTCCGGACGATCGGCGTGGTGGGGGCGGGGGTGATGGGCTCCGGCATCGCCCAGTGGTGCGCCGCGCGCGGGCATGCGGTCGTGCTGCGCGACGTGCAGCCGGCGTTCGTCGCGCGCGGACTGGCGGTGATCCGCGGGAGTTTTGACGAGGCGGTGGCGCGGGGAAAGCTGGCGCCGGCGGCGGCCGCCGCCGCGCTGGCGCGGGTCCGGACCACCACGACGTGGGAGGGATTCGGCGACTGCGACCTGGTGATCGAGGCCATCGTCGAGCAGGTCGCGGCCAAGCAGCAGCTCTTCGCGGAACTGGCCGGCGTCGTGCGCCCCGACTGCGTGCTGGCGTCCAACACCTCGGCGCTGCCGATCGAGGCGCTCGCCGCCCGCGTGACGCATCCCGGGCGCACCCTCGGCCTGCATTTTTTCAACCCGGTGAGCCGGATGCCGCTGGTCGAGCTCGTGCTCAGCCCGCAGACGTCGCGGGAGACGGCGGCGCGCACCCTGGCGTTTGTGCAGGCCCTGGGAAAAAGCCCGGTCCTCTGCCGGTCCTCGCCGGGATTTTTCGTCACGCGGGTGCTGTTCTTCTACCTCAACGCCGCCTGCCGGCTCTGGGAGGAAGGGGTGCCGACGGCGGCCCTCGACGGCGCGCTGCGGGACTGGGGCTGGCCGATGGGCCCGGCGCGGCTGATCGACGAGGTGGGGGTGGATGT
>CAIKTR010000169.1 GCA_903830425.1 uncultured Opitutia bacterium | reverse complement strand
GCCTGGGCCATCGCGGCGCGCTGGACGTTGCTGAGGTTGGGCTCGGCGGCGGGAGCGGGCCGGGTGAAGACCTCCCGCGTGCGCGGGTTCGCCCAGGCGAAGGCCAGCGCGGCAACCACCGCCAGCCCGGCGAGGCCCAGCTTCCTCCGGACGCCCCACGGCGCGGCCAGCAGGGCGCCGAGCAGCAGCGCCCCCAGGCCGAGGAGCCCGCCGCGGCTGCCGCTGGTGAAAAGCAGGACGAGCGGGAGCAGGCCCGCCCCGGCCCAGGCCAGCCGCGCCGCGCCGGCGCCCCGGGCCGCGAGCACGGCGAAGCCGGGCAGCAGGAGCAGGGCCAGGCCGGCGGTGTAGTTGGAGTGGCCGAGCGGGTAGGGATTCCGGGCGGCGAAGATCTCGCTCGCCGACTGGCCCGGCAAGCTGGCGAGCCACAGGCCGAGGCTCACGAGGGCGATGGCCAGGCTGCCGAACCCGAGCGTGCGCAGCCCCCGCGCCGGGACGGCGCCGGCCGGATCCGGGGCGGAGTGCAGGCGGTCGAAGACGGCGAAAAAACAGGCGAGGGCCGACAGCAACGGGGCGGACCAGAGGAGGCTGGGCCCGCGGTACGGGCTGGCGAGGGCGGACGCGAGCACGGCGGCGGCGGCGGCGAGGGCCGCGACGCACCAGCTCGGGCCGGGCAGGACGAGGGGCGACCGGCGGTCGAGGAGGCGCAGCAGCAGGACGCCGACCGGCGCGGCCAGCACCAGCGCGTAGACGAGGGTCCACGGCCAGGCGTGCATCCGGGTGGCGCCGGGACTGGCGACGGTGAGGGCGAGCAGCGCCCAGACGCCGACCGCGCCCAGCCGGGAGGCGAGGCGGGCGGGGAATTCGGCGGGGCGCGTCATCGGGGGCGATGAGAGCGGGCGACGGCGGGCCGGGCAAGCCTGCGCCCCGCGGCGGGCCGGCCGCGCTTGACGCCGGCGCGCGGGGGCGGGCAGGCTCGGGGCATGTCGTCGGAAGCCCCGGTTGCGAAAAAACTCCCGCTGGTGAACCTGGCCGTGGTGGCCGGCGTGCTCGTGGTGGGGGCGGTGCTGGTGCTGCGCGGGGTGGATCTCCGCGGGCTGGTGGAGCGCGGCATGGCGGTGATCCGCAGCGCGGGGCCGTGGGCCTTTTTTGCGGGCATGGCGCTCCTGCCGGCGATCGGCGCGCCGCTGCTGGCGTTCACGATCCCGGCTGGCGAGGCGTTTGCGGCGCAGCTGACGCTCGGCGGGGTGCTGGCGGCCACCCTGGCCGCCATCGCGGTCAACCTCGCCCTGACCTACTGGCTGGCCCACCACGGGCTCCGCCCGCTGCTGACGCGCCTGATCGCGCGCTACGGCTACCGCGTGCCGCGGGTGACGCCGGAGAACGCGCTGAGCGTCACGCTGCTCGTGCGGCTGACGCCGGGCACGCCGTTTTTCCTGCAGGGCTGCCTGCTGGCCTTTGCCGAGGTGCCCTTCCGGCTGTTCATGGTGGTCTCCTGGCTGTGCGTGCTCCCGTGGGCGGTGGGGGCGGTCGTGCTCGGGCAGGGCGTGCTCAACGGCAACTTCAAGCGCGCGAGCCTCGGGCTGGCGGTGCTGGTCGCGGCGGTGATCGCGGTGCAGGTCCTGCGGCGGAAATACCTCAAGCGTGAAGGCTGAACCGGAGGCCGGGGACGGCGCGGCGCGCGCGGAGAGCGTGAGCGAGTTCACGCGGCGGGTGAAGGTGCTGCTGGAAGGCGGCCTCCGGCCGGGCTGGGTGCGCGGCGAGGTGTCGAACCTGCGGGCGCAGGCCAGCGGGCATGTCTATTTCTCGCTGAAGGACGCGGGCGCGCAGGTGAGCGCGGTGCTGTTCCGGGGCGACGCGGCGCGGCAGACGGTGCGCCTGCGCGACGGCCAGCAGGTGGTGGTGTACGGCGAGGTGAGCGTGTACGAGACGCGCGGCCAGTACCAGCTGATCGTGCGGGCGGTGGTCGAGGACGGCGTCGGCCGGCTGCAGCAGGAGTTTGAGCGGCTGAAGCGGCAGCTGGCGGCGGAGGGGCTGTTTGCCCCGGAGCGCAAGCGGCCGCTGCCGGCGATGCCGGCGACGGTCGGGTTCATCACCTCGCCGACGGGCGCGGCGGTGCAGGATTTCATGCGGATCCTGACGCGGCGCGGCTGGCGCGGGCGGCTGGTGGTGCTGCCGGCCAAGGTGCAGGGGGCGGGCGCGGCGGAGGAGCTGGGCGCGATGCTGGCGCTGGCGCAGGAGCTGGAGCTCTTTGACCTGCTGGTGATCGGGCGGGGCGGCGGGAGCCTGGAGGACCTGTGGGCGTTCAACGAGGAGCCGCTGGTGCGCGCGGTGGCGGGCTGCCGGGTGCCGGTGATCTCGGCGGTGGGGCACGAGATCGACTTCACGCTGTGCGACTTTGCGGCGGACGTGCGGGCGGAGACGCCGAGCGCGGCCGCGGAGCTGATCTCGAGCCCGTTTGTGCAGTGTGCCGAGCGGGTCGCGCAGGCGGAGGCGGCGATGCGGGCGGCGGGCGAGGGCGCGGTGGCGCGGGCGGGCGAGCGGCTGGACCATGCGCGCTCGCGCCTGCGGCTGCTGACGCCGGCGGCGCAGATTGAGCAGGGGTGCCTGCGGCTCGACGACCTGGCAAACCGGCTGGCGGCGGCGCTGCGCGCGACGCTGCAATTGCGCGGCCAGCGGCTGGGGGAGATCCGGGCGCGGCTGGCCCAGGCCTCGCCGGAAACGCGGGTGCAGCTCGGGTCGCACCAGCTGCTTTCGCTCTACAAGCGGCTGCAGGCCGCGAGCCCGGCCTCGGTGCTCCACCGCGGCTTTGCGATCGTCCGGGACGAGCAGGGCCAGCCGGTGGCGCGCCGGGCGGCCATCCGGGCCGGCCAGCGGCTGAGCGCGGAGTTCAGCGACGGCGCGGTGCCGGTGCAGGCGGAGCCATGAGCGCGCGGTCCAGCCGGCCCCGGGCGCCGGAAAGCCGGGAACCTCGGGCCGGCGGAACCACTCTCAGGGGCAAGTTGCACCTCCGCCCTTTTACCCTCCTGTTCATGCTGGCGGCCGTCGCCGCCGCCCAAACCGCCATGCCCACTCCTCCTCTAGCCCCCGATGCCCTGCAGTGCCGGCCCGGCGAAATCTCCGCCTGCGGCCTGCCCTCCAATGTCGTGATTGACCGGAGCAAGGCCCGGGTGCAGCGCACCGACGACGACTGGCGGCAGCGGCTCACCCCGCGCCAGTTCCAGGTCGCCCGCCAGCAGGGGACCGAGCCGCCGTTCCAGAACGAGTACTGGGACCACCACGAGGACGGCGTCTATTTCTCCGTCTGCAGCGAGACCCCGCTGTTCGACAGCCGGGACAAGTTTGAGAGCGGCACGGGCTGGCCGAGCTTCACCAAGCCGATCGAGCAGGCGTTTGTCGGCGAGACGGTGGACGTGAGCCACGGGATGGAGCGGACGGAGGTGCACTGCAACGTGGACGGGGGCCACCTCGGGCACGTCTTCGAGGACGGCCCGCGTCCGACGGGCCGGCGCTACTGCATCAACAGCGCCGCGCTGCGGTTCATGCCGCGCGCGGCGTATGCGGCGTGGGTGGCCCGGCACCGGCCGTAGGCCGGGGCGGCGGTCAGGCCGGCGGGAATTTCAGCCACTTCGCGCCGCGCTGCGAGCTCCGCACCACGGTGGCGATGAAGGCCATGCCCTCGACGCCGTCGTCGATCGTGGGGAAATCGAGGTCCTTCGGCGGGCGCCGGCCCTCGACCTCCGCCGCGATGGCGCGGAAGGCCTCGAGGTAGATGTTGGCGAAGGCCTCGAGGTAGCCCTCGGGGTGGCCGGCGGGGAGGCGGGTGAACCGGCCGAGGTGCGGCGCGAGGTAGCCGTTGCCCCGGCGCCAGGTCTGGCGCGGCTGGTCGGCGTACTTCACGACCAGCTCGTTGGGGAACTCCTGGCGCCACTCCAGCCCGGCCTTCGTGCCGTAGACGCGGATGTTGAGCATGTTCTCGTCGCCGAGGGAGATCTGCGAGGCGTGGAGCACGCCCTTCGCGCCGCCGCGGTAGCGCACGAGCACGTTGCCGTCGTCATCGAGCTTGCGGCCCCGCACGAAGGTCGTGAGGTCGGCGCAGAGCGACTCGATGTGCAGCCCGGTGATGTAGCGGACGAGGTTCTCGGCGTGGGTGCCGATGTCGCCCATGCAGCCGGCGGCGCCGCTGCGCTTCGGGTCGGTCCGCCAGCCCGCCTGCTTCTGGCCGGTCTGCTCCAGGAACGTGCTCAGCCAGCCCTGGGGGTACTCGACGACGACCTTGCGGATGGGGCCGACGGTGCCGTTCCGCACCAGCTCGCGGGCCTGCTTGACCATCACGTTGCCGGTGTAGTTGTGGGTGAGGACGAGGACCTTCTTGGTTTTCCGCACGATCGCGCGCAGCTTTTTCGCCTCGGCGAGGTCGAAGGTCGCGGGCTTGTCCAGTACCACGTTGAAGCCGCACTCCAGGAAGAGCTTCGCGGGGGGGAAGTGCTGGTGGTTGGGCGTGACGATGACGACGAAGTCGAGCCGCTCGGCGGCGGGCCGGAGCGCCTCGGCCTGCGCCATCTCGCGGTAGCTGCCGTAGACGCGGGCCGGGTCGAGGCAGAGGTCCGCGCCGGAGGCGCGGGAGCGGGCGGCGTCGGCGGAGAAGGCGCCGGCGACGAGCTGGGCCTGGCCGTCCATGATGGCGGCGATGCGGTGCACCGCGCCAATGAACGCGCCGCGTCCGCCGCCGATCATGCCAAAACGTAGTTTTCGATTCATGGGGAGAAAGTAGCGAGTAGCGAGTAGTGGGTGGCGAGTAGCGGGGGGGGGAAACTATAGCGAGGGGGGTGCGGGGCGTCGCGTGGGGGAACCGGGGAAAGCGCGAAGACGCGAAGAGGCGAAGGCCGGAGGCAAGGACGGGCCGGGCGGCGGTCGCGGCGACCGCGCGCGCGGCGGGCGTTACTGGTTCTTTTTGTCGAAGGCCGCGTCGAAGGCGAGGGCGCTGGAGGGGAAGTCGATGCGGCGCACAAAGGCGGCGGCCTCGGTGCCGCCGTGCACGCGGTCCATGCGGATATCCTCCCACTCGACGGAGAGCGGGCCGCGGTAGCCAAGGTCGTTCAGCGCGACGATGATGTCCTCAAACTTGATGTCGCCGTGGCCGAGCGAGCGGAAGTCCCAGGCGCGGCGGGCGTCGCCGAAGCTGACGTGGCCGCCGAAGGTGCCGACGGTGCCGTCGCCGTGGCCCCACCACACGTCCTTCAGGTGGACGTGGTGGATGCGGTCGGGGAAGGTGCGGAGGAACTTCACGTAGTCGACGCCCTGGTAGCCGAGGTGGGAGGGGTCGTAGTTGAAGCCGAAGCGCTTGTGCCCCTTGACGGCGGCGACAGCGCGCTGGGCGGAGGCGATGTCGAAGGCGATCTCGGTGGGGTGGACCTCGAGGCCGAAGTTGACGTTCACCTTGTCGAAGGCCTCGAGGATGGGCCCGAAGCGCCGGGCGAAGTCGGCGAAGCCGGCGTCCCAGTAGGCCTGCGAGGTGGGGGGAAAGGCGTAGATTGAGTGCCAGATGCTGGAGCCGGTGAAGCCGTTGACGACGGCGGGAAACGGGTTGCGGTCGCGGCGGCCGGGCTGGGCGTCGAAGAAGGCGCGCGCCGCCTTGGCGGTGAGGGCGAGCTTCCGGGCGGCGCGCTGGCGCACCCCCTCGGGGTCGCCGTTGCCCCACACGTCGGGCGGGAGGATGGCCTGGTGGCGCTCGTCGATGCGGTCGCAGACCGCCTGGCCGACGAGGTGGCTGGACACGGCGGCGCAGGAGAGGCCGTGGTCCTGGAGCAGCGCCCATTGCTGGGCGACGTATTTCTTCGAGGTGGCGGCCTGGTCGACGTCAAAGTGGTCGCCCCAGCAGGCGAGCTCGACGCCGTCGTAGCCCATTTTTTTGACGAGCGGGGCGAGGGTGGCGAGGGGCAGGTCGGCCCACTGGCCGGTGAAGAGGGTGACAGGTCTCGGCATGGATCGCGGAGTTGGGGGTTGGGGAGCGGACGGGCCGGACGGGGGTGTGCGGCCGCCGGGAGATTTCGCCCCGCGGCCGCCGAGCGGCAAGGGAAAATCCGCCCGGGGCCTGAATATTACCCGGCCGGGGCGGAGGGAGAGCCCCTCACCGCGCGCCGATTCGGGGCTTCGCAAGCGGCGCGGACCGGGCCAGGCTGGCGGCCTCATGCGGCGTTGTTTTTCCAGCCTGGGCTGCGCGGAGTTTTCCCTGGACGAAGTGCTGGCGCTGGCGCGGGCGCACGGAATCGCGGCGGTGGAACTGCGGGCGCTGGGCGGCACGCTGGATCTGCCGGCCTGGTTCGCGGCCCACTACGGCACGCCCGCCGGGCTCGCCGCCCGGCTGGAGACGGAGCCGGTCCGCGTCGTGGCGCTGGACACCTCGCTGAGGCTGGTGGGCTCGACCGGGGAGGAGTGGGAGAAAACCCTCGGGGCGTTCCTGCCCTGGGCCGAGGCGCTGGGGGGCGTGCGGCTGCGGGTGTTTGACGGCGGCGGCCCCGGGATCGCCGGCGAGGTGGCGCGGATGGCGGAGCGGCTCGACTGGTGGCGGGGCTGGCGGCGCGAGCGCGGCTGGCGGAGCGAGGTGATGGTCGAGACGCACGACCGCCTGTTCACGGCGGCGGCGGTGCAGGAGCTGTTAACGGCGGCGCCCGGGACGAAGATCCTCTGGGACTCGCACCACACCTGGAAGCGCGGCGGCGAGGATCCGGCGGCCACCTGGCAGGCGCTGGCCCCGCACATCGGGCACATCCATGTGAAGGACAGCGTGAGCCGGCCCTCGGCGCAGCTTCCGTACAGTTACGTCCTGCCGGGCACGGGGGAATTTCCGGCGGCGGCGCTGCGGTCCCGGCTACGTGCCGAATATGCCGGCGAGCTCAGCCTGGAATGGGAAAAGCTCTGGCACCCCGAACTGCCCGAGCTGGCGCGCGCGCTGGCCAGCGCGGGGCAGCGGGACTGGTGGTGAGGCCCGGTCAGGTCGAGCCATCGTAGACCGCGGGCGTGACGACGGCCTCCAGCGGCTGGCCGGCGGCGTAGGCGCGGAGGTTGCGCAGGGCAAACGCGGTGGCGTCGGGATAGCGGTCCAGCGTGGGGCCGGCGATGTGCGGGGTCAGGCTGACGTTGGGCAGACCGCGGAAGCCGCTGTCCGCGGGCAGCGGCTCCTCCACAAAGACGTCGAGGCCGACGAAGATCCGCCCCTCGCGCGCGACGCGCAGGAGCGCGGCCTCGTCGACGACGGCGGCGCGGCCGACGTTGACGAAGACGCCGCCGGGCCGGATGAGCCGCAGGTGGCGCTCGGTGACGGTGCCGCGGGTGGCGGGGATGAGCGGGGCGACCTCGATGACGACGTCGTTCTCGGCAAACAGCGCGTCGAGCGAGGCGGCGCGCTGCACGCCGTGCTGGCGGGCCCGGGCGTCGTCGACCTCGGGGGCGAGGACGGACACGGTGCAGTCGAAGGGGCGGACGAGCGCCACGAAGGCGCGGGCCACGGGGCCGAACCCGTGGACGCCCACGCGGCGCTGGAAGAGGGAGCCGACCTGCTCCGCGCCGTCGCGCCAGCCGCCGTCGCGGTGGAGGAGGAACGACCAGTGGGTGGCCTGCCGCAGGCAGCTGAGGGTGTGGAACAGCGCGCACTCGGCCACGGTCCGGCTGATGGAGCCGCCCCAGTTGGTGAGGCGCAGGCCGCGCTCGAGGTGGGCGCGGGTGACGAGGTGCTTCACCCCGCCGGTGAGGTAGCAGACATACTGCAGCCGCGGCGGGAGGGCCGCGGGCAGGGCGGGGGTCCGCCAGCAGGCGAGGAGCACCTCGGGGTTGGCGGCGGCGAGCTCGCGGGTGAAGTCCGCGGCGGTGAGCCCGGCGGGGTCGAGCAGCCGGAACTCGGCGGCATAGCCCCGGAGCTCGGCGAGCAGGGGCGCGGACAGGAACTTGGCCTGTTCATCGGGCGTCAGGACGAGGAGCAGCGAGGCAGGCATGGGAGGGAATATTGTTGGGCGAAATCCAGCGACAGCATGGAGGAGCGAACCGCCAAGGGGAAGCCCGGCGGCGCGGGCGCCGGCGGGAGGCCTGGCCCCCTCGGATTTCGCATTTCAATCTTGGTATTTTCCCCAAGGTCTTTCCCCGCCCGTCCCCGGCGGGACTTACCGGTAGAGCCAGTAGCGCTTGCTCTGTTCCTGGTAGATTTTCGCCCGGGCCTCCCAGTCGGCGAGGAACCGGGCGACGTCCACGCGGGCGCCGTCGCGCTGGAGGGCGCGCAGGAATTCCTCCGAGCCCAGGTGGCGGAGGAAGCCGCTGAAGTCCCGGACGGAGCTCGGCGCGAAGGGGTTCCGGGAGTCGAACTTGCACGCGAGCCGCAGCAGGTGGAAATTCAGTTCCGCGGGGCGCCACTCGTCGTAGTCGGTGACCTCGATGAAGAGCCCGACGGCGGGCTTGCCGTCGCGGTCCGGCGCGCTGACGCGGCGGAACTGGATGCCGTGGAGGTTGAGGGCGCGGAGCTCCTTTTCCACCACCTCGGGCTTGACCGTCTTGTGCGAGAGGCCGCGGAAGGGGTAGGACTTGCCGATGCCGTGGCGGAACCCGGTGTCGATCTTGGGCGGGTCCCAGAAGGCGCCGAGCCCGACCATGGGGTAACCCTGCACCGCGGCGAAGTCCTGGATGAGCTGGGAGGTGGGCACCCAGGTCAGCCCGGTCTCGGGCCAGCGCATGGCGCGCCGCCAGCCGCGCATCGGGATGACGGTCAGGCGGCCGCGCTGGCGCACGGCCTCGGACACCGCGAGCACGCCGGGCGCCTCCTTGGCCAGGCGGGCGAGTTCGCCGATGGTCAGGCCGTGGACGTAGGGCACGCGGAAGGCGCCGACGTAGCTGGTCCAGCGGACGTCGAGCGGCGGGCCGTCCACCTTGAGGCCGCCGAGCGGATTGGGCCGGTCGAGGACGATGACCTCGATGTTGTTCTCGAAGCACGCCTCGAGGGTGTAGCGCATGGCGCTGATGAAGGTGTAGGAGCGGGAGCCGATGTCCTGCAGGTCGATGACCATGGCCTCGATGCCCTTGAGCTGGGACTTGGAGGGCTTGCGGTTCCGGCCGTAGACGGAGAAGGCGGGCAGGCCGGTGCGCTTGTCCTTCCGGTCGGGGATGAGGACCTCGGCGGCCTCGTCGCCGTAGATCCCGTGTTCCGGCCCGTAGAGCGCGACCAGCTTGACGCCGGGCGCGCGGCGGAGGACCTCGATCGTGCTCTCGCCGCGGCGGTTCACGCCGGCGGGATGGGTGAGCAGGCCGAGGCGCTTGCCCTTGACGGCGGCGAAGCCCTGCGCCTCGAGCACGTCGATGCCGAGCATGACGGGATAAACCGGCGCGGTCGGCGCCCCGGCCGTGGCGACGACGAGCGGCGCCGCGAGGGCGGGCGCGCTGGCCGGCCGGGTGGGCGGCCGGCTGGCGCTGCAGCCGAGCAAGCCGAGCAGCAGCAGGAGGGGGGCGCAGAGGTGCTGCAAGGGGGGCAGGCGGAGAGGGCCGGGCATGCGGGCCGAAACCTTGGCGGGCGGCGCGGCTCCGTCGAGGATGTTTCCCGGAGTTTTTTTAACTGCGGCGGCGCCGGCGGCGTCCGGCTACAGCCCGTGGTCGACGGCGCGCGCGACGGCGGCGCCGAGGTTTTCGCCGGCGCGCCGCAGCGCCTCGGCGAGGGGCTGGCCGGCGGGGGTGATGGCGTGCAGCGTGAGGCCGGGGCGGGGGTCGGTGACGGTGACCTGGCCGGCGAAGACCTGGACGGGCTTGCCGAGCGCCAGCGCGCGGGCGGCGACGGCCCCGGGGCCCTTGCCGCTGAGGGAGCTGTCGTCGAAGCGGCCCTCGCCGGTGATGACGAGGTCCGCGGCGGCGAGGCGCGCCTCGAGGTCGAGCCAGTCGGCGACCAGGTCGAACCCGGGCAGCAGGGTGGCCCGGGCCGCGGCCATCAGGCCGAAGGCGATGCCGCCGGCGGCGCCCGCGCCGGGCAGGTCCATCAGCGTGTCCGGCTGCCGGCAGTGGGCGCAGAGGAGGAGGCCCAGCCGCGCGCTGGCGTGGTCGAGCCGGGCGAGATCCTCCGGCCGCAGGCCCTTTTGCGGGCCGTAGACCGCGGCGGCGCCGCGGGGGCCGAGCAGGGGGTTGGCCACGTCGCAGGCGAGGCGGATGGGCGGGAGGGACGGCGAGGCCTGGCCCGCGAGGCGCGCGATTTGGTCCCAGCGGGCGGGGATGGGCGGGCGGAGGGCGGCGCCGTGTTCGGGGAGGAAGTCGAGGCCGAGGGCGGAGAGGGCGCCGAGCCCGAGGTCGTGGGTGGCGCTGCCGCCGACGCCGAGCAGGAGGGCGGCGGCGCCGGCCGACGCGGCGGCGGCGAGCAGCTGGCCGGTGCCGAGGGTCGTGGTCTGCCACGGGTCGCGCTGGCCGGGGGCGAGCAGCGCCAGGCCGCTGGCGGCGGCCATTTCGACCACGGCCACCGCGGCGTGGTCGGGGGTCGTGGCGGGCAGGTTCAGCCGGCGGCGGGCCGCGGCCGGGACCCGGCCCCAGGGCACGAGCCCGTAGGCGGCGTCGACCGGCGCGCCCCGCGGGCCGGTGACGGCGACGGTCCGGAGGGCCCCGCCCGCGGCGGCCGTGAGGATGGCGGCGAAGCCCTCGCCGCCGTCCGCCAGCGGGCAGAGGTCCAGCTGCCAGTCCGGGTGCCGCCGGCGCAGGACGGCGGCGGCGGCGGCACCGGCCGCGGGGGCGTCGAGGGAGTCCTTGAACTTGTCGAAGGCGACGAGGACGCGCATGGCGGTACCAGAAGAGGGGAGCAACCGCAGGTCGAACCTGGAATTCGCTAGTCCGCGTCCACCCGGGCGAAGCGCGGCACGCGCTGGCCGTGCAGCTCGACCGTCTCGGTGAACATGGCGGCGGGGCGCGCCCAGACGCCGTGCTCGCCGTACAGCGCCTGGTAGACGACGAGGGGCGCAAGGGTCTCGGAGTGCCGGGCGAGGTGCAGGACCCGGTACTCGTTGCCCTTGTAGTGGCGGTAGCGACCGGGACGGGGCTCGGCGGGCAGCGGGGGGAGGGAGCTCATGGCAGAGGGGCGGCGCCTTCCGTGGTGGCGCGGGCGCGGGGCAGCGTCCAGCCGCGCCCGGCGCCGGCGGTCGGCGCGGGCGCGGGGCGGAGCCGCCGGGCGGGCGGGGGCGGGGGGCTCAGAACTTGGTGCCGTTGGCCTTGGTGCCGCAGAGGGAGACGGTGAGGCCGAGCTCGGCGGCGAGGGCGGCCTTGGTGTAGAGGGCGAGGTCGGCCTCGGCGGCGGAATTGGCGTAGGCGACCTGGATGTGGTTGGCCTTGTGGCGGGCCATCATCTGGTCGCGGCTCACGCCGTAGGTGACGGCGTGCATGATGGGCCACTGCACGGTCGTCTCCTGCCAGCGGCGCTCGGTTTCGGCGCGCGGGAGGGTGATGACCTTGGCGCGGCCGAGGTCCATCTTGAGCTTGCCGCCCTCGACGAAGATGCGGCTCCAGACGATCTCGCCGGGCTTGGCGATGCCGCGCACGGTGCCGCCGCCGAGCCGGAAGTACATCAGGGGCTGGCGGAGGGAGTCGGTGCCGCGGTAGCCGTCCACGTGGTGGGCCGGCGGGGCGCTGCCCGAGATGAGGAAGACCCAGACGTATTCCGTGGTCGTGCCGCTGCGGTCCTGATCACCCCAGCGCAGGTCGTGGAGGGTGTTCTCGACCGGCTGGGCGAGGGCGGTGTGCACGCGGTTGGTGAAGAGCCCGTCGAGGCCGGCGCATTCGTCGACCTCGTTGAAGTGGGTGAGGGGCTGGCCGTCGCGGATGATCTCGCCGCGGGCGTTGGCGACGGGGGGGCGGTCGGAGTTGTTGAGCAGGCCCTCGACGAGGTCGGAGGCGGGCAGGAGGTCCTTCAGGCCCTGCTGGTACTGGATGCCGATGGACTCGCAGCCGAACTCGTCGGCGATGCGCAGGGCGGCGACGTAGGTTTTGCACTGCCAGAGCACCTGGGCCTCGGTGAGGTCGGTCTCGGGGTTGGGGCCGAGGTGGAACTTCATGCCCTTGGCCCGGAGCCAGGCGTAGACGCCCTGGGCCTCGGCGTCGCTCACCTGGGTGGCGCCATAATACAGCGCGGACTGGGACAGGCGCTCCTTGTAGACGCCGGTGGAGAAGAGCAGCTCGTCCGGGATGATGGCGTTGAACATGCCCATGCAGCCCTCGTCGAAGACGCCCATGATGGACTTGCGGCGGCGGAGGTCGGCGGCGAGCTGCCGGGCGAGGGTGCGGGCCTTGGCCGGGACCTTGGTCTTGGCGAGGGCGCGGACGTGCGGGGTGGCGTGCTTGATGGCGCCGGTCTTGAGCCAGCCGGCGAGGTGCTGGAGGAAGAAGGCGTCGGTGAAGTCGGCGCTCCAGAGGGTCGAGTACTTCACGCCGGCCTTGGTCAGGGAGCCGTTGAGGTTGAGCATGCCGACCAGCCCGGGCGCGGTGCCGGACCAGTTGGCGACGGTGAGGATGGGGGCCTGGTGGGAGATGAGGCCGTGCAGGATGTGGTGGGAATACTGCCAGACGGCCTCGGCGATGATGATCGGGGTGCGGGGGTCGATCGTGGCGAACACCGCCATGCCCTCCTTCTGGGAGCTGATGAAGCCGTGGGCGACGCCGGGCTTGTACGGGTGGGCGCGGACGAGCTGGTAGCCCAGCTTGGCGACGGCGGCGGTGAGCTGCTTTTCCATCGCGGCCTGGCCGGGCCAGGTCTTTTCGTTGGCGGACTGGCGGAGATCGCCGTTGGCGAGGAGGAGGATGGTCTTGGAGCGGGCCATGGGAGGAGGGGGGGGTTGGGAGGGGGCTAGTGAAAATTGACCGAACGGAAGGCACAGAATGAACTCGAAACGCCCATGAAGGAATGGATAGAATCAGCATTCACATGGATAAAATCGACCGCCAGACGGCCTCCGGTCTCCTCTCGCAGCAAGTCACCCGGGCCCGGTATTTCTTTCATCACCCCGGGCCGCGGAGCGCCGGTCCCCTCGGCCTGGTGATGGGCGGGCGGGAGCACTGCAACCCCGACTATGCGGTGCGGCGGTCGAACTTCCCGTTCTACGGGCTGGAGTACGTGGCGGCGGGGCGGGGCACGGTGCGGCTGGACGACCGCTGGCAGGAGCTGGGGCCGGGCATGGTGTTCGCGTATGCGCCGGCGACGCGCTGCGAGATCCGCACGGACCCGCGCGACCCGATGGTGAAATACTTCCTCTCGCTGGCGGGGCCGGCGACGCCGCGGCGGCTGCGCCGGTGCGGCGTGGTGATCGGCCGGACGCGGCCGCTGGCGGCGCATGCGGAGATCACGAGCGTGCTGGAGGACCTGGTGCGGGAGGGGCAGCGCTCGGGGGCGCTGGCCGGCCGGATCTGCGCGGCGCTGTTTGAGCTGCTGCTGCTGAAGATCGAGGACGCGGCGACGCTGGCGCCCCATGCGAGCGAGCCGGCGCGGGAGGCGTTCCTGCGGTGCAAGGCGCTGATCGACGCGCAGGTCGAGCGGCTGGGCTCGCTGGCGGAGATCGCCGCGGCGGCGGGGGTGGAGACGTCGAGCGTGTGCCGCTGGTTCCGCCGCTACCAGGGCACGAGCCCGTACCAGTATCTCCGGCGGCGGAAGATGAACCTCGCGGCCGAGCAGCTGATTGAGCAGGGCGGCCTGGTGAAGGAGGCGGCGCAGCGGCTCGGGTTCGCCGACCCGTACCATTTCTCGCGGGCCTTCAAGGCGGTGCACGGCATCGCCCCGCGGGCGCTGCTGCGCTCCCGGCGGACCGGGTAGGCGGGCCGGGGGCGGGGCGAGATTTTCCGGCGGGGCCGAGAAACACCATTGCCCGGCGCCGGCGGGCGGGTTTCGCTGGCGGCATGGCTCCGAAAACTGCACTCGTCACCGGCGCGTCGCGCGGCATCGGCCGCGGCATCGCCCTCGAACTTGCCCGCGCGGGCTGCCGCGTGGCGATCAACTACGCCGGCAACGCGGCGGCGGCGGCCGAGGCGCTGGCGCTGGTCCAGGCGGCGGGCGGCGACGGCTTCACCGTGCAGGCGGACGTGGCGGTGGCGGCGGACCGCGCCCGGCTCGTGGCCGAGACCGTCCGGCAGTTTGGCCGCATCGACCTGCTGGTGAACAACGCCGGCGTGGCGCCCCAGGTGCGGGCCGACCTGCTCGACGCGGGGGAGGAGAGCTTCGACCGCCTGTACGCGATCAACCTGAAGGGCCCCTATTTCCTGACGCAGCTCGTCGCCAAGCAGATGCTGCAGCAGGGGCCGGACGCCGAGGGGTTCCGCGGCCGCATCGTGAACATCACCTCGATCTCCGTCTACACCGCCTCGATCAACCGCGGCGACTACTGCATGGTGAAGGCGGGGCTGGCGATGATGACGAAGCTCTTTGCCGACCGGCTCGCGGCCGACGGGATCAACGTCTATGAAATCCGCCCGGGGGTCATCGCCACCGACATGACCGGCGGGGTGAAGGAGAAATACGACCAGCTGATCCTGCGCGACGCCCGCGGGATCACGCCGCTGCGCCGCTGGGGGCAGCCGGAGGACATCGGCCGGGCGGTGCGGGCGATCGCGGAGGACCGGTTTCCGTTCTCGACCGGGGCGGTGTTTGACGTGGACGGCGGCTTCCACCTGCACCGGCTGTGAACCGGGCCCAGTCCGGGCCTTTCGACCAAAAAAAGACTGCGCATCTCTTGTTCTGACCCTCGCTTTCAAGAGCGAAAACACGGGGTGCAGCAGTAGAAACTTAGGAGTTTGATAAGAATTGCCATCAACGGGAGTAATACTGATGGTCCACAACAGGCAGTGGATTGACGGGCAATGGACCACTACAAATAGTGGCCGCCCTGCTTCAGTCGCGGCCCCACCGACCCCGCCAAAAACAGGCCCCCACCCATGAACACGCTCTCTTTGCCCGTCCCCCCCGCTCAGGAACAGAATGGCACGCAGCCGACGTCCCGCAGCGGCACCAACCTGCTGAACCGCGCCATCCCGACGGAGGGCCGCATGGTGCTGAAGCGGGATGGGACGCGCGTGCGCTTTGACCTGAACAAGGTGACGCGCGCGATCGCGCTGGCGTTCCACGAGGTGCGCACGGACAACGCGCCGAATCCCTACCGGGACGACCTGCTGGCCTGCTACGGGCTGGAGGGCGAGACCTACCGCGAGGTGTCGAGTATCGCGTCGGCGGTCTCGCTGATGCTGGAGCTGCAGTATCGCGACGGCCGGCAGCCCTCGATTGAGCAGGTGCAGGATGCCGTGGAAAAGGCGATTGCCGCGGCGGGCCACTGGGAGGTGGCGCGGGCCTACATGCTCTACCGGGCCCGGCACGCGGAGCGCCGGCTGACGCAGTATCCCAACAACGGCATGGCGGACTACATCGCGATGGCGAAGTACGCCCGCTACCGTCCGGAGCTGGGCCGCCGGGAGATTTTCACCGAGGGCGTGGAGCGGGTGCGCGACATGCACCTCGGGTTTTTCGCCGCCAAGCTGGAGAACCGCATCCCGACGGAACTGCCGGCGGACGTGGCGGAGCTGGCCGGGAGCGAGGCGGCCATGCTGGCCCATGCCTGGGGCGGCAAGACGCTCGGGGAGATCATCCATGACGCCTTCGCCCAGGTGGCGGCGAAGAAGGTCCTCCCCAGCATGCGTTCGATGCAGTTCGGCGGCGAGGCGATCCTCCGCAACCACAGCCGCATGTTCAACTGCAGCTTCTCGAACGTGGACCGGACCGAGTTCTTCAAGGAGTATTTCTTCCTGCTGCTGAGCGGCTGCGGCGTCGGTTTCTCGGTGCAGAAGCACCACATCGCGATGCTGCCGGCCCTGCCGACGCGTCCGGCGGAGAACGACCTGCCGGTCTGGCATTTCCGGATCGAGGACACGATCGAGGGCTGGTCCGACGCCCTGCATGCGCTGGTCAGCTCGTATTACGAGGGCAAGCTGGTCGAGTTCGACTATTCCGCGATCCGGCCGCGGGGCGTGCAGCTCCGGACCTCGGGCGGCAAGGCCCCGGGCCACCTGCCGCTGCGCAAGGCGCTGAGCCGGGTCAGCGAAGTCCTGGAGAAGGCCTCGGGCCGCTCGCTGCGCCCGATCGAGGTCTACGACATCAACATGTTCATCGCCAAGGCGGTGCTTGCCGGCGGCATCCGCCGCTCGGCCACCATCTGCCTCTTCTCGCCCGACGACGAGGAGATGATGAACGCCAAGACGGGCAACTGGTTCGACACCCACCCGCACCGGTCCGCGTCCAACAACTCCGCGGTGCTCTCGCGCAGCGACCGCAACGCCGAGCATTTCCGGAAGCTGTTCAAGGCCCAGAAGGAGTTCGGCGAGCCGGGCTTCTTCTTCTGCGACCATCCGGACGCCGGCTGCAACCCCTGCGCCGAGATCAGCCTCCTGCCGGTGGTGGACTGGGAGCTGTCCGCCGCGGAGCGCGACGAGCTGTTCCGCCGCGGCTACCGGGGCGACCTGCCCGGCACCACGCGCCTGTCCGGCTTCCAGCACTGCAACCTGACCACGATCAACGGCCATGCCGCGATGAACGAGGCGGCCTTCTACAAGGCCTGCCTGGCGGCGTCCGCGATCGGCACGATTCAGGCCGCCTACACCGACATGCCCTACCTGGGGCCGGTCACCCGGCTCATCAACGAGCACGACTCCCTGCTGGGCGTTTCCATCTGCGGCTTCATGGACAATCCCGGGGTCCTCTTCGACCAGCGGATCCTGACCGAGGGCGCGCGGCTGTGCCGCGCCGCCAACCGCCTGGTGGCGGCGCTGATCGGCATCCGGCCGGCGGCCAAGCTCGCGACCTGCAAGCCCGAGGGCACCGCCTCGCTCATCCTCAATGCCGCGTCGGGCATCCACCCGCACCACGCCCGCCGGTATTTCCGCCGCGTCCAGGCCAACCGCAAGGAGCCGATCTACACGTTCTTCAAGGCCGCCAACCCGCAGATGACGGAGAAGTCGGTCTACAATCCCGACACCGACGACGTCATCACCTTCCCCGTCGAGGCGCCGAAGAAGGCGATCATCCGGAAGGACCTCGGGGCGATCCAGTTCCTCGAGCTGGTCAAGCTCGTCCAGCTCAGCTGGGTGATCCCGGGCGGCGACACGCAGTCCCGCTCGCCGAACCTGCACCACAACGTGTCCAACACCTGCACCGTGCGCCCCGAGGAGTGGGACGAGGTGGCGGACTTCATCTGGGCGAACCGCCAGTTTTTCACCGGGATCTCGCTGCTGCAGGATGCCGGGGACAAGGCCTATGTGCAGGCGCCCCGGGAGGAGGTCATGACGGAGGCGGACGTGCACAAGTGGAACGCGCTGCGGCCGGCCCGGGTGGACTACACCCAGATGCGGGAGGAGTCGGACCAGACCGAGCTCAAGCAGACGGTGGCGTGCGGCGGCGGGGCCTGCGAGCTGCACATCTAGGCCGGCGCGGGGCCGGCCGGTTTTTCGTCTCGCGGCCCCGGCGGCCGCGGGCACGTTCGCAGGCATGCTGCTGACCTGCCAGGCTGGCTTTGAACCGTTGCTCGGGCGTGAACTCGCGGGGGCGGGGCTGCCCGCGGTCGAGCAGGGGCCGGGCTGGCTGCGGACGGAGCGCGACGCGCCCGGCGCCCCGCTGGCCTTTCCCCACCTGACGCTGTTGGCGCCGGTGGAGGTGCGCGGGGATTCGGTCAACGCCCTGGCGCAGCGGGTGGCGGAGTTTTTCCTGGCGAGCCTGCAGGGGGAGCGGATCGAGGCGGCCTGGCCCAGCGTCTGGCTCGGGCCGCAGGAGACCGTCGGGCTCGGCCGGCGGATCGCGAGCGTCGAGGCGGCGTGCGGCGAGCTGCTGAAGAAGAAGCTCTCGCGGGTGGCGAAGCTGGCGCGGGCGGACGTGCCGCGCGGCGCCGGCCCGGCGCGCGGGCTGTTTGTGTACTTCACGGATTTTGGCCGCGGGTTCGTGGCGCGGGAGGCCTGGGTGCACGGCCAGCGCCGGATGGCGAACGACGACCTGGCGCCCTCGCGCTCCTACCTGAAGGTCGAGGAGGCCTACATCCTGCTCGGCCGCGAGCCGGCGGCGGGGGAGACGGTGTGCGACCTCGGCGCGGCGCCGGGCGGCTGGAGCTACAGCGCGGCGAAGCGGGGGGCGCGCGTGACGGCGGTCGACAACGGCCCGCTCAAGGGCGGGGCGTGGCAGCATCCGCTGATCGACCACCGGCTGGAGGACGCCTTCAAGCATGAGCCGCCCGGGCTCGCGGCGGGGGCGGCCCCGGCGGGCGCGGCCGGCTACGACTGGCTGTTTTGCGACCTGGTGGAGGAGCCGCATCACGTGCTGCAGCACATCGTGGGGCCCTGGCTGGCGCGGGGGTGGTGCCGGCGGCTGGTGGTCAACCTCAAGTTCGGCCGGGTCGACCCGATCGCGCTGCTCCGGGAACTGCACGCGGCGGAGTCGCCGCTGGTGCGGCACGCCCCGGGCTTCCAGGTGCGCCACCTCTACCACGACCGCGAGGAGTTCACCGTGGTGGGGGCAGTGGGCGGCGCCG
>CAIKTR010000168.1 GCA_903830425.1 uncultured Opitutia bacterium | reverse complement strand
ATTGACCTGTCCCTGAGGATGGTGCGACTGCGTTTTGATGTCTCCGGCGAGGCTCAGCGGCATCATAAGGGGGTAAGGGTTAAGTTGTAGGCGGTAAGGAAGGGTAGACCGCCGCCAGCGCGAATGATGCATGGTTTCCGATTTTCGCTTTCCGCTTTTCCCTTTTCCCTCCCTCTCTCACTTTCCCTTTCCCTCTATCCCGTCGTCCGCGACGGGATAGCCGCTTTGGCGGTAGATTTGCTCGACGATCTCCAGGGTCCGGATGCCCTCGCGGAGGCCCGGGGCGGGCTCGCGGCCGAGGCGGATGTCCGCCTGAAACGCCTCGATCTCCAGGCGCCAGGAATCGTCATTCGCGGGGTACTCGGTGACCGTGGTCTCGGGCGGGCCCATTTGCGGGAGCATCTTGTAGAAGGTCAGCCGCTCTGGGCCGTAGCTGCCTCCCAGCCCGTCGATCGCGATCTTGGCGTCCCGGCCATAGATCTCGAGCGAGAACAGGTTCTTCCATTCCGTGCAGCTCACGTGGAGCCAGGCGGTCTGGCCCGCGGCGGTGCGCAGCGAAAGGAAGGCGTTGTCATCCACCTTCATGTCCCAGAAATACGTCGTGGCATGGCCTTCCACCCGGGGAAAATCGCCCAGGATCCAGCCGGCGAGGTCGATCAGGTGGACGCCTTGGTCAATGAGCTCGCCGCCGCCGGAGAGTGCCGGGTCGGCGCGCCACTCGCGGTCGTAGCCCTTGCGTCCGCCATGGCCGTAGCGTCCGCGCAGGAACATGAGTGGACCGAGCGCACCGCTGTCCAGCAAGGCCCGGGCCTGCCGCAGCGCCGGATGGAAGCGGTGGTTGTAGCCGAGGCGCACGCGCGCTCCGGTCTTGGCTGCGGCGGTCGCGACCTCCCGGAGTTGCGCGGCCTGAAGGGCGCCGGGTTTCTCAACAAGGACGTGCTTCCCAGCGCGGACGGCGGCGAGGGTCAGCGGGGCGAGTGAGGCGTTGAGGGTGGAGATGATGACTGCGTGCACCGCGGGATCCGCCAGCACCATCTGGGCGTCGGTGGTCGCCTGGCAGCCCGGAACCAACTGGGCCAGGCTGGCGGCGCGGGTGGCTTCGAGGTCACAAGCGTAGCGGAGGGAGGCGCCGGGGCCGAGGGCGAGGACCCGCTTGCGGCCGATGGCCCCACAGCCCACGACGGCGAAATTAAGTTGCTCGGTGGGGGCGCGGTTCATTGCGTTGCGGCGATGTTCAAGGGCAAGCTAACCAGCCGGGGGACGCAAGTGAGGTTTGCGCGTTTTTTGGTGGTTGGGGCGGCGGCTTATGGCGTCCAACTCGGTACCATGCAGGCCGGCTGGCGGGTCCTCGGCACCAACCTCGCCTTTGCGCTGGCCTTCGTCGCCGGGCTGGCGACGCATTATGTCCTGAACCGGTTCTGGGCGCTGCCCAGCGCGCGGGTGGATACGCTGCGCCAGTTCAAGGAGTATCTCGGGGTCGCGGCGATCAGTTTTGTTCTGAATTTCGCCCTGTTTCACCTGTGTGCCGACGTGTTCGGGCTGGGCAAAGTCTGGTCCCTGGCGGTGGCGGTCCCTCCGTCGACCGCGGTGGT
>CAIKTR010000167.1 GCA_903830425.1 uncultured Opitutia bacterium | reverse complement strand
TGCGCCACGGTGCGGGAGGATGTCGGCTTCGGCCCGCAGCAACTGGGGCTCAGCCGCGCGGAGGTGGCCGACCGCGTGCAGCGCGCCTTGGAGGAGGTTGGTCTGGTGCACCTGGGCCACCGCCCGCCGCACCATCTCAGCAACGGCGAAAAGCGCCGCGCCTGCCTGGCCGGCGTGCTGGCCTGCGCCCCCGCCATCCTCGTGCTCGACGAGCCGACCAGCGGACTCGACCCGCGCGGGCGCCGCGAGCTCCTCGCCCTGCTGCGCCGGGTCACCGCCACCAAGCTCATCGCCACCCACGATCTCGAGCTTGTGGTCGAGCTCTGCCCGCGCTCCGTCATCCTCGACGGCGGCCGCATCGTGGCCGACGGACCCACCCGGACCTTGCTGGCCGACGAGCCGCTGATGCTCGCGCACGGGCTGGAGCGCCCGCACCTCCTGCAGCATCGCCACCCGCACCCGGGCGGCGGCGGCTAGCAGATCCGCGGCAGCTGTTCGCCGCTGAGCCGGTCCACGATCCGTTCCGCGCCGATGATGCTGCGCTGCGTGACCTGGCCGGCCGGGCCGGCGGTCACCTGCCCGATGATCACCGGCGGTCCGCCCGGCGCGGTCTGGGCGATGAGGGCCAGCGCCTGGGCCGCCTGGGCTGCGGGCACGAGGCAGACGAACCGCCCCTCGTTGGCGACGTAGAGCGGGTCGAGCCCGAGGATCTCGCACGCCCCGCGCACCAGCTCGGTCACCGGAATTTTCGCCGCGTCGATCGCGATGCCCAGCTGGGCGGACTCCGCCAGCTCGACCAGCGAGGTCGCGAGGCCGCCCCGCGTCAGGTCGCGCAGGCAGTGGATTTCCAGGCCCGACTGCAGCAGGGCCTGCACCGGCGCCACCAGCGGCGCACAGTCGCTCTCGATCGCGCTCTCAAACTCCAGCCCGGCCCGCGTCGCCATGATCGCCATGCCATGCCGGCCGAGGTCGCCGCTGAGGATCACGGCATCGCCGGCGCGGATGCTGGTGGGCGCGATGGTCAGCGGGGTCTCGATCACCCCGACGCCCGCGGTGGTGACGTACAGGCCGTCGCCCTTGCCGCGCTCCACCACCTTGGTGTCGCCCGTGACAATGCTCACGCCCGCCGCCGCCGCGGCGGCCTGCATCGACGCGACCACCTTTTCCAGAGTCGCGATGGGGAAGCCCTCCTCCAGGATAAACCCTGCGCTCAGCCACAGGGGCCGCGCGCCGCACATGCAGAGGTCGTTCACCGTGCCGTTGACCGCAATCTGGCCGATGTCGCTGCCGGGAAAGAAGAGCGGGCTGACCACGTGGGAGTCGGTGGTGAACGCCAGCCGCGCGCCGCCCGGCAGCCGGAGCAGGGCGCCATCATGCTGGGCCTCCAGGGCGGGATTGGCGAAGGCGGGCCGGAACACCCGGTCGAGGAGGTCCTGCGTCAGCCGACCGCCGCCGCCGTGACCCACCGTGATCTCCGTCCGGTGAGGCAGCGGGACCGGGCAGCTGAGGTTGAGCGCCGGCGGGGTGGGAGGGGCCATGCCCCAAGCTGGGGGATCGTGCCGGCCTCCGCCAGCCGTTTAGCATCGCCGGGTCCTCGGCCGCCCCAGGGCCGGCTGCCCGGCGGAAGCCTGCGGCGCGACCTTCACACAAGGGGCGCTGATAGGTGCGCAATAAATGCGCAGCGGTCTTGCGGTCCTTTGGGCATCATGATCACGATCTTTCCCTCCAAAAACCGGTTTTCCGGTCTGGTGGATCGCCACAACTGTCTCCTTCATCCCTTCCTTACCATGCGCCATTCCCGTCTTAGCCTCCTCCTTGCGCTCCCGCTCCTGTTGGGCGCCTGTCGCGACTCCCAAGTCGCCGTTTATTCCATCCCCAAGGAGAACGACGTGGCCCTTCCCGCCGCCGCGACCGCCGCGCCGCACCCCGGGATGGCCGGCGCGGATAACATGGCCGGCACGGCCGTTGCCAAGGCCGATGGCCCCGGACTGACCTGGACGGCCCCGTCGCACTGGCAGAACAAGGGGGCGTCGGGCGTGCGCAAGGCCACCTTCGTGGTCGGCGAGGGTGCGGAACTGGCGGTGACGGCCTTTCCAGGCGACGTGGGCGGCGAACTCGCCAACCTCAACCGGTGGCGCGGCCAGCTCCAGCTCGCCCCGATCGCCGAGGCGGAACTCCCGGCGGCGGTCCAGCGCCTTACCGTGGGCGACCTGACGGTGGGGGTCGTGGACCTCCTGGGCGGCACGACCGACAAGCCCGCGCGCATGCTCGGGGCGTTCGTCCCCGCCGGCGGCGCCACCTGGTTCTTCAAGCTCATCGGGCCCGACGCCGTCGTGGCGAAGGAAAAGCCCGCGTTTCTCGCCCTGCTCCAGACCCTGAAGGCGGACGCCGCCACCGCGGCGCTGGGCGCCGCGCACGGGACGACGGCCGCGGTGCCGGCCGCCCCGGCCTCCGCCGACATGGCCAACACCGAGGTGATCAAGGCCGAGGGCCCGGGCCTCACCTGGACCGCCCCGGCGCATTGGGAAAGCCGGCCGGCGGCCGCCATGCGCAAGGCGACCTACGCCATCCCCGGTGGGAAGGGCACGGTGGGCGACCTCTCCGTGACGGCCTTTCCGGGCGACGTCGGCGGCGAGGTGGCGAACCTCAACCGCTGGCGCAACCAGCTGCAGCTCCCGCCGCTGACCGCCGCAGACGCGGCCGCCGCGGTCACGCGTTTCTCGGCCCACGGCCTGTCGGTCACCCTGGTCGATTTCACCGGCGGCGCGGCCGGCTCGCCGGCCCGCCTGCTCGGCGCCATTGTCCCCTACGAGGGCGCCACCTGGTTCTTCAAGCTCACGGGTCCCGTGGAGCTCGTTGCGCAGGAAAAGCCCGCCTTCGAGGCCTTCGTCCACACCCTGTCGGCCCGCTGAACCACCATGCCCACCATCCTCAAGGAAATCCGCGACCTCCTGGTGTCGCTCAAGCTCACCGTCCTGCTGCTCGTGTTCTCGATCGTGCTGGTCCTCGCCGCCACCCTTGACCAGGTGAACCTCGGCGTCTGGGTCGTGCAGGAGAAATACTTCAACACCTTCGTGGTCTTCTGGAAGGTGGGCGGGGTCTCGCTCGCGATCTTCCCCGGTGGCTACACCATCGGCGGGCTTTTGCTCATCAATCTCCTCGGTTCACACCTGTACCGCTTTGCCTTCACCTGGCGGAAGGCCGGCATCTGGCTCGCCCACGCCGGCCTCATACTGCTGCTGGTTGGCCAGCTGCTCACCGGCCTCATGCAGGACGAGTACCACATGCGGCTCGACCAGGGGCAGACCCGGAATTACTCGGAGAGCTTCCGCAACATCGAGCTGGCCATCACGGACACGACCGACCCCAAGGCCGACCAGGTGGTCTCGATCCCCGAGCGGCCCCTCGCCCGCCTGGAGACCGTGCAGCATCCCCGCCTGCCGTTCCGGGTCGCGGTCAAGACCTTCCTGCCCAACTCCACGCTCCAGATGCGCGCGCCCAACGCCGCGGCCGACCCGGCGGCGCCCGCCACCCAGGGCGTCGGCCCGCAGATCCTCGCCACCCTCAAGCCGCTCACCTACAAGGCGGATGAGCGCAACCTCCCGAGCGCCTTCGTCGAGCTGATCGGCCCCGACGGCCCGATCGGCACCTGGCTAGTCTCGCCCCTGCTGGAGGAACCGCAGGCCTTCGCCTTCGCCGGCCGCACCTACAAGATGGCCCTGCGGTTCGCCCGGCACTACAAGCCCTTCTCGCTCACGCTGCTGAAGTTCAGCCACGACCGCTACGCCGGCACCGACATCCCGAAGAACTTCTCCAGCCGCATCCGCCTCAACACGCCGGACGGCCGGGACGACCGCGAGGTGCTGATCTACATGAACAACCCGCTGCGCTACGCCGGCCTCACGTTCTACCAGGCCGGCTTTGAGAACAACGACACCACCACGGTGCTCCAGGTCGTGCGCAACCCCAGCTGGCTGATCCCCTACATCGCGTGCGCCGTCATGACGCTCGGGCTGCTGCTCCAGTTCGGCCTCCACCTCACCGCGTTCTTCGCCAAGCGCCGCTCCGCCACGGCCTGATCCCGCTCCCCGCGACCCTCGTTCCACCATGAAACGTTTTCTCCCGCTCACCCTCCTCGCCCTCGCCGCCCTCGCGGTCATCGCCTCGCTGTTGCCGCCGCGCTACGCCGGCGACTACGACCTCGGCGGCTTCAGCCGTCTGCCCACCCTGGTCAACGGGCGCATCAAGCCGCTCGACACCGTCGCGCGCAGCTCCCTGCTGGTGCTGCAGGGCCGCCAGCGCGTCACCGCCTCCGACGGCCGCGCCGTCAGCCCGTCCGAGTGGCTGCTCGACATGCTCTACAAGCCCGAGGTGGCGGACACCTACCCGACCTTCGAGATCGTCCATCCCGACGTGCTCGCCCTGCTCCAGCTCACCCCGGAGGACGGCGCGGGCAAGAAGCGCTTCACCTATGCCCAGTTGGACAAGGGCCTGCCCGAGCTGGCCCGCCAGTCGCGGCTGGCCGATGCCGTCGAGACCCCGGTGCGCACCCCGTTTCAGCGGGCGGTGGTCCAGCTGCGGGACGCCGTGCTGCTCTACCAGAGCCTGCAGGCCAGCCTGGTCGCGCCGGGCTTTCCGGGCTACCTGGACCACCTCGGAAATTTCAACCAAACAGTCCCTGCCGGCCTCGCCGCTGTCCGCGCGAAGCAGGCCGGCCAGCCCCACGACGCCGCGGCGGCGAAGGCCCTGCTGGAGCTGAGCAATTCCTTCGCGACCCTCGAGTCCGTCGGCTACCTGCGGCCGATCCCGCCGCTGACCGGCCGGGCCGACCCGCGGGGCTGGCGGAACGCCGGCGCCGCGCTCCAGGCCAGCCTCGAGGCCGGCCAGCTTGACCCCGCCATGGCCTGTTACGTGGGCCTCGGGCTCGCCTGGCGCGGCTACCAGCCCGCCGTCTTCAACACCCTGGTCCACGACTATCGCGCCGGCCTGGAGCGCGAGATCCCCGGCTTCCTGCGCAAGTGCGACGTCGAGGCGCGCTTCAACGCCGCCCAGCCCTTCTACACCAGCACGCTGCTCTACGTCGCGGTGTTCCTCCTCGCCGTCTTCTCCTGGCTGCTCTGGCCGGCCGAGCTCGGCCGCGCCGCCTACTGGCTGGTCTGGCTGGCGTGGGGGCTCTCGACCGCGGGCATCGGCGTCCGCATGTGGCTCGAGGCCCGCCCGCCGGTCACCAACCTGTATTCCTCCGCGCTCTTCGTCGGCTGGGTCGCGGTCGCGCTCTGCCTCGTCCTCGAGAAGCTCTACCGCAACGCCATCGGCAGCGTCACCGCCGGCGTGGTCGGCTTCAGCACCCTGCTGATCGCCCACCACCTCGCCCTCGGCGGCGACACCCTGGAAATGATGCGCGCGGTGCTCGACTCCAACTTCTGGCTCGCGACTCACGTCGTGACGGTGACGGTCGGGTACGCCGCGGCCTTCCTCGCCGGTTTCCTCGCCCTGATCTACGTGGTCCGCGGCGTGTTCACCAAGTCGCTCGATCCGGCCACCGCCGACTCCCTCGCGCGCATGGTCTACGGCATCGTCTGCTTCGCCACGCTCTTCAGCTTCGTCGGCACCGTCCTCGGCGGCATCTGGGCCGACCAGTCGTGGGGCCGCTTCTGGGGCTGGGACCCGAAGGAAAACGGCGCCCTCATCATCGTGCTCTGGAACGCCCTGATCCTGCACGCCCGCTGGGGCGGCATGATCCGGCAGCGCGGCCTGATGAACCTCGCGATCATGGGCAACATCGTGACCAGCTGGAGCTGGTTCGGCGTGAACATGCTCGGCGTCGGCCTGCACAGCTACGGCTTCATGGACGCGGCCTTCTGGTGGCTGACGGCGTTCATCGCCAGCCAGGTGCTGCTGATCCTCGCCGGCAGCCTGCCGCTGTCCCGGTGGCGCAGCTTCAGCCAAGCGGGTCGCTGACCCGCCCGGTTCGCTGTTGGCGCCCGCCCGGTCTCACGGGCGGGGCCGGCGGCCCATGGCGCCGGATGCCCGGCGCTGCGCCATACTGGGCGCGCGTCGTGCGGCGCCACCGACCCGCGACGGGTCAGGCGCCCGTCTGCGTCCGCGCCAGTCGCCGGCCGGACTCGATGCAGTTGGCGAGGGAGATGCCGTCCCGGGCGTTGCCGCCAAAATGCAGGCCGGGCGCTGCGGCCTCGAGGCCGGTGAAGATCGCCTTGAACCGCTCATAGCCCAGCGTGTATTGCGGGATCGCGCGGGGCCAGCGCTGCACGTGGCAGTACACGGGCTCGCCGCGGACGCCCAGCAGCGCCCCCAGCTCCTCGCGCACCAGCTGCCGGAGCCCGGCGTCGTCGAGCCGGGCGAGCTCCGGCGAACGCACGCCGCCCACGAAGGTGGAGAGCGCGACATGCCCCTCCGGCGCGCGGCCGGGGAACAGCGTGCTGGAAAACAGGACCCCGAGGATGCGCCGGCGCTCCACCTCGGGCATCAGCAGCCCGAAGCCGTCCAGCGGGTGGGCGACGTCCTCCCGCCGGTACCCGGTGAAGACCGAGACCACGGGGGGCTGCTCGATCGCCTGCAGTTCCGCGAGGCGCTCGGCCCCGGGCACGCCCTCGAACCGCAGCTGCGCCAGGGCGTCGGCCGGCAGGGCGCAGAGCACGGCGGAAAATGACTCGGCGCCGGCCGGGCCGCCGGACTCGATCGTCCAGCCGCCGGCGGTGCGCCGGATGGCCTGCACCCGCGTCGCATACCGCACGGCCCCGCCGAGCGAGGCCGCGAGCGCGCGGGGCAGCTCCGCCAGGCCCTCGGGGAACGAAAAGATGCGGCCCTTGGGCCCGCCGCTGGTGTTGCGGCGCCGGAACGCCCCGCGCAGCAGCGAGCCGTGCTCCTGCTCGAGGGCGTGCAGCTTGGGGAACCCGTGGCGCACGGAGAGCCGCCGCGGATCACCCGCGTAGACGCCCCCCACGAACGGGTTGATGGCATAGTCGAGGAACTCCCGGCCGAGCCGGCGCTCGACGAAATCCGCCACGCTCTCCTCGGCGTCGGCCGGCGCACGGGCGCGCCACAGCTCGCCGACCAGCCCGAGCTTGGCCCGCCACGAAAACAGCCGCGTGCGCACGAAGGCCAGCGGCGAGGTCGGCATCGCCACCAGCTGGGCGTCCCGGACCACGTAGCGGTTGTTGGCGGAGTCCGCCGCGTAGCAGCGGCGGCCGCCGAGCCCCACCGCGTCCACGAAGGCCGCGACGTCCGCGGAACCCTCCAGCAGGGTGTTGGGCCCCGACTCCCAAAGCCACGCGCCGTCCCGGGTCGAGGCGATGACCCCTCCCGGCAGCGCGGCGGCCTCGAACACCACCACGGGCACGCCGGCGCGATGCAGCTGCCAGGCCGCCGTGAGCCCGGTCAGGCCGCCGCCGATGACGGCGACCGGAAGTCTCGGGCTGGTCGGGGGCATGGCGGCGGGGGGTTAAACGGTGCGGGAATGCCGCTTGGCCTCCGGCGCGTAGTAGGCGTCGAAGCACACGGCGATGTTGCGCAGAAACAGCCGGCCCAGCTCCGTCACGCGGAGCCCCTCCGCCGTGAGCTCGACGAGGCCGTCGTCCGCCAGCGGCCGCAGGCGCGCCAGCTCCGTGGCGTAGCGCGCGGCGAAATCATAGCCGAACTCGCGCGAGAGCGCCGCGTAGTCGAGCTGCAGGTGGCACATGACGCGCATGATGAGCTCGCGCCGGCGGGCATCCTCCTCGGTCAGCTCCCGCCCGCGCAGGGCGGGCACCTCGCCGCGGTCGAGCGCGGCGTAGTACGGCTCCAGCGTCTTGTGGTTCTGCCGGTAGCTGTGCGGGGTCTGGGAAATGGCGGAGATGCCGAACGCGAGGATCTCCACCCCGGCCCGCGTGCTGTAGCCCTGGAAGTTGCGCTGGAGCGTGCGCGCGGCCTGCGCCACCGCCAGCTCGTCGGTCTCCTTGGCAAAATGGTCCATGCCGATGTAGACGTAGCCCCGGCTGGTCAGGGTCTCGGTGATGAGCTTGAGCATCGCCAGCTTGGTCTCGGGCGAGGGCAGGGCGGACTCCCGCTCGAGGATCTTCTGCGCGGGCTTCATCCACGGCACGTGGGCGTAGCTGAAGACCGCCAGCCGGTCGGGGTTGAGCTCCAGCACCTGCTCCAGCGTGTCGGTGAACGAGGGCACCGTCTGGTAGGGCAGGCCGTAGATCAGGTCGAGATTGAGCGAGGTGAACCCCTCGGCGCGGAGCCAGTTGATCGCCTGCTCCGTCATGGCGCGCGGCTGGATGCGGTGGACCGCCTCCTGCACCTGCGGGTTGAAGTCCTGCACCCCGAGCGAGGCGCGGGTGAACCCGCTCTCGCGGAGCGCGACCACCTGCGCGTGCGACAGCCGGCGGGGATCGACCTCGACGCTCAGCTCCGCCTCGGGATCGAGCACGAAGTTCTGGCGGATGAGCGCGGCGAGCCGCGCCAGCTGCGGCGGCTGGAAAAACGTCGGGGTGCCGCCGCCGTAGTGGAGCTGGACCACGCGCCGCCCGCGGTGCACCCGCGGCGCCAGCAGCGCGATCTCCTTCTCCAGGTAGTCGAGGTAGGTGTCCGACGACTGGCGGTTCAGCGTGATGACCGTGGTGCAGCCGCAGAACCAGCACAGCGTCTCGCAGAACGGCAGGTGGAAATAGAGCGAGAGCGGCAGGCTCGCGTCCTGGTTGGCCCGGTCAAGGTGCGCCAGCAAGGGCGCCGGTGACGCAAAGTCCCGAAACTCCACCGCCGTTGGATAGGAGGTGTAGCGGGGGGCGGAGATGTCGTATTTGCGGACGAGGTCGAGGTTGACGTTGATCACGGACGAATAGGCTGCACTCAGCCTATTCAGGCCGCACGATCAAACGGAAGATCATTTACCGCCGCCGGAGAAACCGGACTACGCCCGGACTGCTGCAGGCGCTCGCGCAGGAAATACACGGCGAGGGAGAACAGGAGGCAGACGCTGGCGGTAAGAAGGAGGGGAAGGAGGTTCATGGCGTCGGGGGTGGCGATCAAAGGGGGGGTGGATTGCGGTGACAGACTCTAGCAACCCCGCCCGGACCTGGCTCCGCTCCGATTGGCAGAGACTGTGCATATCTTGCTCTACGCCCCGGATCCCCTCATGGAGCGGATCACGAACTGAAGGCAAAATATAGCGTTAACCGTTGTCGCGGTGAGTCTTGCTCCAGCGATAGAAGCTGACGCCGAAGGCCAGGATCGAGACCCCCATGCTGACGAGCTTCATCATCACCCCGGCCAGCAACTGGTCTTCCCCGGCGCCAAAATCGGCCACCAGCCGCGGGGCAAACTCGTAGGTGGGGTAGAGCACGTCCGGCGAGAACGTCACATACGCGAACAGGGGGGTCATCGTGATCTCCAGGCAGAACAGGTACAGCATCTGGCTGCCGTAGCCCGTGGGAGGATAGGCCCGCGAGGGGCTCAGCAGCGGCCACCAGAAAACGACCGAGGCGGTGAAAAAGGAGAGATGCTCGAGCACATGGACGACCTTGTCCTGCAGGGCCCATTCATAGAGCGAGGGGACGTGCCAGACGCCGATCACGAGCGTGGCCACCGTGCCGCAGCCGAGCGGGCTGAGCAGCCGGCGCAGCAGTCCGCGGAGCCCGGGCCGGTCGAGCAGCCCGTCGACCATCCAGTCGGTCAGCCCGCACAGGAACAGCACCGGCACCGGATACATGAGCAGCTGGTGCTGGAACATGTGCGCGCTGAAGAGGAAGCGCTCGCCGATCTGGTCCAGCGGCGAGCCCACGGCGAGGTAGAACAGGATCAGCGCGGAGTAGAAGCACCAGGCCGCCCGGCGGGGAAAGGCCGTCCCCGGGGCCCACCGGCTGCGCAGCGGCCCCGCCGCGACGGCCCACAGCCAGCCCAGCAGCACCAGCCCGCCCACCAGGTAGGGTTCGTTGTGCCAGTGGGTCCAGTCGATCATGGGAAAAACGGCGGCCTCGGCCGATGGGGGGCGCCCTCCTCCCCGCCGCCGCCAGGCGGGGGAGCCGGCCCGCTCAGGCGAGTCGCCCGGAGCCGGTCAGGGCCTGGACCGCGACCGACAGCGGGATGCTTTCGGGCGTGCTAAACAGCTTGAGCAGCGCCCACATCGTGGCGCCGGCGATCACCAGCCCGATAAAAAACAGGACGGTGCAGAAGACCTTGTCCCACCGCAGGTGCATGAAGCAGAAGATGACGTACATGAACTTCACGAGGGAGAGCACGGCCAGCGTTCCAATCAGGAGCCACGGCGTGAAGGGCAGGCCGATGACCGCGATTTCCACGCCGGTGATCACGGCGAGCAGCATCGCGATCCGCAGGTAGATCTGGAACTTGTTCTCCCCGGCGGCGGGGACGGGAGCAGGGACGGTGGAGGCGGCGGGGGTGCTCATGGTGGGGTCAGAGGTATTCGAGCAGGTAGACGGCGGTGAAGATCACGATCCACACGATGTCGACGAAGTGCCAGTACAGGCCCATGGACTCGACATCGATGGCGTGGGCCGGGCCGAACTCGACCGGGCCGCTCGGCCGGGCGAGGACCAGGCTGGCCCCGGTGGTCACGACCAGGGCGGCGAGCAGGGCGAAATGCTGGCCGGCGAAGGCGGCGGCGGTGCCGCCGGTCTCCAGCGTGTGGACCACGGCCAGCACGGTGAAGAGGGCGCTCAGCACCAGGCCGGTGACGGCGGCGACGTGCAGGAGGTTGCGCAGGAACCAGCCGCGGTGCGCGCCGGGGTCGGCGGGCTTGAACGACCGCACATACATCAGGATCAGCCAGAGCACGCCGATCGCCACGTGCGTGCCGTGCGTGCCGGTCAGCGTGTAAAAGGTCGTGCCGAGGATGCTGTTGGTGATCGTCAGGTGCTTTTCACTCACGAAGTGGGTGAACTCGAACACCTGGCAGCCGAGGAACGTCGCACCGAAGAAAATCGTCGTGAGCAGCGCGAAGCGCATGCTCCGGAGATTGCCCTTCTGGATCGCGTTCACCGCCAGCGCCATCATCAGCGACGACATCAGCAGGATGAACGTCGAGAAGGAGGTGAGCGGGATGTCAAACACGTCCCGGGGCGAGGGATTGCCCGGGGGCGGGTGCAGCCGGTAGATCAGGTGGGTGGAAATCAGCGACCCGAAGAACATGCAGTCCGAGGCCAGAAACGCCCACATGAGGAGTTTCTTGTTCGGGATGCCCGTGCGGGTCGTGTGATCGTGGTGGTGATCGAGGGCGCCGGTGGCGGCAGTGCTGCTCATGGAAACAGGGGGGTTAGGGCTTGGCGGACGGGTCCGCGGACGGGTCCGCGATCGGCTGACCGGCCGCATCCAGGTGGAGATGGTACCCTTCGGCACCTTCCATCGACCAGAGGTAGATGCCGGCGAGGAGCACGCCGCCGCCGAGGAGCGACCCGGGCAGGTGGTGATAGCAGGCGCCAAACGCCCCGATCAGCACCCCGACACTGGCCACGAAGGGATAGATGGACGGGAACGGCATGTGGATGCCGCCGTGGGCCGCTTCATCCTGGGCGTGGGCGGAGGCCTCCCGCGCGACCTCCTCCGGGTGCTGCTTCTCATACCAGAAGGCGTCGCGGGCGTGCACGGTCGGGATGACCCGGAAGTTGTACTCCGGCGGCGGATTGGGCAGCGACCACTCCAGGGTCCGTCCGTCCCAGACGTCGCGCCCGGCCGGCCGGCCCCGAAAATACGCGTGGATGATCACCACAAAATAGAGCGCGATGCCGAGGCCCAGGATGAAGGCGCCGATCGTCGAGACGTAGTTGGCGGTGTTCCAGCCCATGTTGCCGTCGTAGGTGAAGGTGCGGCGGGGCATGCCGTTCAGCCCGAGGAAATGCATCGGGGAGAACGTCACGTTGAAGCCGGCGAAGATGACCCAGAAGGACCGCTGGCCCCAGTCGTCGCTGACCTGGCGGCCGACAATCAGGGGGAACCAGTACTGGATGCCGGCGAGCAGCGCGAAGATCGAGCCCCCGATCAGCACGTAGTGGAAGTGGGCGATGACGAAGTAGCTGTCCTGCTGCTGGGCGTCCGCCGGGGCGGCCGCGTGCATCACGCCGGAGAAGCCGCCGATCATGAACATCCAGATGAAGCCGAGGGCGAAGAGCATCGGCGTGCGCATCTTCAGGTGCCCGCCCCAGAGCGTGCCGATCCAGTTGAAGATCTTCACGCCGGTCGGCACCGCGATCGCCATGGTCGCGAGCGAGAAGGCGGCCGTCGCCACCGTGCCCATCCCGGTGGTGAACATGTGGTGGCTCCAGACGGTGAACCCGAGGAAGCCGATGCAGGCGCCGGAGAAGACCACGATCGGGTAGCCGAAGAGCGCCTTGCGCGAGAACGTCGGCAGGATCTCCGAGATGATGCCCATCGCCGGCAGGATCAGGATGTAGACCTCCGGGTGGCCGAAGATCCAGAACAGGTGCTGCCACAGGATCGGCATGCCGCCGTTCGAGACCTCGAAGAAGTTCGTGCCGAACTGGCGGTCCATCATGACCTCCACCAGCGCGATCGTGATCGCCGGGAAGGAGAGGATGATCAGGAAGGAGGTGATCAGCGTCATCCAGGTGAAGACCGGCAGCCGCATCATGGTCATGCCGGGCGCGCGGAGGTTGATGATCGTGACGATGAAGTTCAGCGCCGCGGCGATCGAGGCCACTCCGAGCATCTGGAGCCCGAGCACCCAGAAGTCCGTCGCGTGGGTCGGGCTGTAGAGCTTGGAGGTGAGCGGCGCATAACCGACCCAGCTGGCGTTGGGCGGCCCGTCGGGGAGGAACCAGCCGACATTGATGATGATCGCGCCGGCCACGAAGGTCCACAGCGAGAAGGCGTTCAGCCGGGGGAAGGCCACGTCGCGCGCCCCGATCTGCAGCGGCATGATGATGTTGAAGAACGCGGCGCCCAGCGGCATCACGGCGAGGAAGATCATCGTCGTGCCGTGCATCGTGAACATGGTGTTGTACTGCTGCGCCGTCAGCACCGTGTTGTTCGGCACCATCAGCTGCAGCCGGATCATCAGGGCCTCGCTGCCGCCGACCAGCAGGAAGGCCAGCGCAAACAGGCCGTAGAGGAAGCCGATCTTCTTGTGGTCGACCGTGGTCAGCCAGCCGGCGAGACCCGTCGGCGCGGTCGGGCGCCAGAAGAGCAGGGACCGGGCGGCGGCCGGGTGGGGGGAGTGAACCGTGGCGTCCATGGGGGATTATTTCAGGCTTTGCAGATAGGCGGTGAGGGCGGCGACGTCCCCGGCGGTGAGCCGGATGTTGTTCGGGAGATACCCGAGGGCATACATCTTGTTGCCGGGCTTGACCTGATCCGGATGGGCGATCCAGCGGGCCAGCTGCTCGGTGTTGTTCTCCAGCAGGCCGGCCGCGAGCGTCGTGCGGGAGCCGAGGTGGGTCAGGTCGGGATAGGCGCTGCTGCCGCCCGCCATCTGGCCGCGGACCACGTGGCAGGTGAAGCAGGTCTTCGACTGGAACAGGGCGCGACCCTGGGCAATCAGGGCGGGGGACTCGGCCTGCTCCGGCCGCTGGTGGGCGCGCCACGCGGCGAGCGGGTCCCGCTCAAACTGCTCCGTCCAGCCCTTCTCGTTGCGCTGCCAAGTGGTGCGCACCACGGCGGCCGGGGCCGGCGACGCGCCCGCGTCGGCGGGGGCCACGGTGCGGGCCGGCGCCAGCTGCCGGTTGACCCAGTCGTTGAATTCCCGCGGCCCGAGGGCGATCACCCGGAAGCGCATCACGGCGTGCGAGTCGCCGCAGTACTCGGCGCACTGGCCCCAGAAGTAGCCGGGCGCATCCGCCTGCAGCCACAGGGAGTTCCCGCGGTTCGGGATCATGTCGACCTTGCCCGCCAGCTTCGGAATCCAGAAACTGTGAATCACGTCCGCCGCGCGCAGGTTGATCCGCACCGGCCGGCCGGCCGGAATCACCAGCTCGTTGCTGGTGAGCAGCGGGCCGCTGCCCGGGATCTGCTCGGCCGGATACTCGAAGCGGAACCACCACTGGAGCCCGGTGGCGTTTACCTCATAGGCATTGGCCTTGTCGGCGACCGGCACGTCCGCCGTGTACCAGATGGCCCGGAGGGTCGGGATGGCGATGATCACCAGGGCCAGCACGGACGCGCCGATCAGGCCCAGCTCAATCAGCGGGTTGCCATGGCCCTGCTCCGCCGGCACGGCCTGCTCCTCGCTGGCCGTCCGGGCCCGAAACTTCCACGTCGCGTAGGCCAGCACGCCGCCGACGACGAGAAAGATGGAGAACGTCACCCAGCAGGTGACGTAGAACACGCCGAGCTGGCTGCGGGCGACCGGTCCGTCGACCACCAGCGTCGACTGGTGGCCGTCCATCCGCCAAAAGTTCAGGTCGCAGCCCGTGAGGAGCGCCGTGGCGCCCAGCGCAAGCGCGGCGCGGCCCCAGCCAGGGAGGGGGGAGAGCAGGGAATTCAAACGCATGGAGGCAGTCGGGAGGAGGGGGAGGGAGGGACCGCTGATTCGGACCGAGGAGAAACACTTTTGGAACCCGCCGGCATTTCAAGCCCTATTCCGCAAAAATTGCCATATTAGGCGCATATCTTGGCCGGGCTCCGGATGGGTCACGCGGCACTTTTTTCAGGCGGAACCGGTTGCATCCGGCGAGCGATCGCCAGATATTCGCCGCCCATGAAACTCCGCCTCCTCCTCACCACCGCCCTAATCGCCCTGGCCACCTCCGGCTGCGGTCAGAAGGACTCCTCCGCCCCGTCCACGGCCGCCACCGTCCCGGCCGGCCCGCGCCTGATCGAGATCACGGCCGGCGACACCATGAAGTACAGCCTCGCCACCATCGAGGCCAAGGCCGGCGAGCAAATCACGGTTGTCCTGACCAACCTCGGCACCCAGCCGAAGGAGGTCATGGGCCACAATTGGATCCTCCTCAAGGCCGGTTCCGATTTGGAAGCCTACGCCAAGGCCGCGACCCTCGCCAAGGAGACCGAATATTTACCCGCCGCGCTGGCGGGCCAGGTGCTGGCGCACATTGAACTGCTCGGGCCCCGCAAGTCGGGCGAGGTGACGTTCACCGTCCCGTCGACCCCCGGCCAGTACCCGTTCCTCTGCAGCTTCCCCGCCCATTTCCAGGTGGGGATGAAGGGTGTGCTGATCGTGCAGTAACCCGCGGGCCTGCCCCTGAGTTTTCCTCCAGCCGGGCCTGCGGGCCCGGCTTTTTTGCGGCCGGGTGGCGCCTGCCCGGCCGGTCAGGCCGCCGCCGGCCACCACTGGTAGAGGAAGCAGTAGACGAGCACCCCGGTGACCGACACGTAGTACCAGATCGGGAAGGTCCACCGGGCCCACGCCCGGTGGCGCACGAGGTCGCCTTGCAGCGCGAACAGGAAGGTCCGCGGCACGAGGTAGGCGATGCTGATCGCCAGCACGATGTGCGACAGGAGCATCGTGTAATACACCGGGCGGATGAACCCCGTGCCGCCAAACGGGGTGTGCACGCCGTGCATCAGCACCTTGTGCGTCACGTAGCTCACAAGGAAAACGGCTGAGACCGCCATGGCGGCCGTCATGGCCTTCCGGTGCGCCTCCCGGCGGCCGGTCTTGATCAGGATGAAGCCCGCCGTGATCAGTCCGGTGGCGAGGGCGTTCAGGGAGGCGTTGAGGGCGGGGAGGTCGTGCAGGGTCATGGGACGAAAACCAGCCGGTCCGTCACCAGGGCGATGAGCACCAGTGGCAGGTAGCCGATGGAAGCGAGGAAGAGCTGCCGGGCCGCGGCGTCGCGGCCGGCCGGCCGCAGAAAGCGCGCCGCGCGCCAGAGGAACCACGCGCCGGCGGCCGCGGCCGCGGCCGCGTAATAGAGGCTGGCCAGCCCGAGCACCGTCGGCAGCACGCTCACGCCCACCAGCAGCAGCGTGTTCAGGAACGACCAGCGGGCCACCCAGACGCCGGAGGCGTCGAGCACGGGCAGCATCGGGAAATGCACCGCGGAATAGTCCCGCCGGTAGGTCCAGGCCACCGCCATGAAATGCGGCACCTGCCAGAAAAACAGCAGGCCGAAGAGAATCCAGCCGAGCGCGGTCACGCGGCCCTCGCCCGCCGCCCAGCCGATCAGCGGGGGAAAGGCCCCCGCGAGGGCGCCGATTTCCGTGGACCACCGCGACCACCGCTTCGCCGGCGTGTACCAGCCCAGGTAGGAGAGGATCGTGAGCAGCGTGAAGAGCGCCGCCAGCGGGTTCACCCGGGCGAACAGCAGGAACAGCGCGGCGATGCACATCAGCATGCCCAGCACGAAGGCCGAGCCGTCCGGCACCTTCCCCGCCGGGATCGGCCGGTCCGCCGTCCGTTTCATCTGCGCATCCGTGTCGCGTTCCATCCACTGGTTCAGCGAGGCGACCCCGCCGGCCGCCAGCGAGGTGCCGAGCAGGACCGTCCCCAGCTTCCAGGCATCGGGCTCCGGGCGCGACGCATAATACCCGACCAGCGCGGTCAGCACCGACAGCAGGCTGAGCCGCGGCTTCGTCAGCTCGACATAGTCGCCCAGCTTCGGCGGCGCCACGAGGGGATCGGGGTTCATGCGGCGGGGGGCGTCTCCAGCCCGTCGCGGTGCGACTGCCAGGTCAGCCAGAAGGTCGTGGCGAGCGTGAGCGCGCCGACCAGCACGTGGCTGGTCGTGGCGTAGGCGGCGCGGTAGGTCCAGATGATCTGGGCGCCGAGCAGGATCTGCCCTACCAGCAGGAACAGCAGTCCGCTGGCGCCGAGGCGCATCGCGGTGGTCGCGCCGCGGTCGCCGCGGAGGGTGAAGACAAACCACGGCAGCGCGCCGCAGAGCACGACCGCCATGAGCCGGTGCGCGAAATGGATCCCGATCCGGAAGTTCCAGACGGCGGGCAGCAGGCCGCCCTCGAAATTGGAGGCGGGAAAGGTCGGGATCGCCAGCCCGGCAAAGCTGTGGCGCATCACCGCCGCGATTGCCAGCTGCAGGAACAGCAGCGCGCAGCACCCCAGCCCGAGGCGGCGCACCGCCGGCCCGACCGCGGTCGCTCCCCCCTTAATCCAGGACCGCGAGCAGGCGGCCGCCACGGCGATCAGCGCGCAGACGAAGAGCTGCGCCAGCACCGCATGGAGCATGGCAAACAGCCGGCCCACGCTGGTGTCGACCATCGGCACCTGCAGGTGGTCGAGCAGCACGCGCAGGCCGCCCACCAGCGCCTGCAGCAGCACCAGCCCGACGGCCGCGAGGGCCAGGCGGCGCAGCCAGGCCCGCGGCTCGGTCCGCACGATCCAGCCCGCCAGCACCAGGGTGAGGGTGCCCATCACCCCCGCGCTCAGGCGGTGCGAATGCTCGGCGAACATCGCGAGGTCCGTCAGCCAGCCGCGGGGGTTGAGGGAGCCGTTGGACAGGGGCCAGTCCGCAAACACCATGCCCGCCCCAATGCTGGTCGTGAACGCGCCCAGCACCACCAGCAGGAAGACCCACGCGCTGCTCAGCGCCGCGAACACGGCGAGGGCGGGCTGGTGGGTGGCCGGGCGGCCGGGGGCGGCGGGTGTGGTCATGAGCGGTGCGACCCGCACCAGAAGCGGCTCTCCCGGTGTCCGCAAACCCTTTGACAAAATTTTCTGGCGGCGAATCCGTAGGGCCATGCATTTCCCCGCCCGGCCCCTCGTGTTCGCCCTCGCGCTGCTCGGCGCCGGCGGCTGCCGTCCGGCGGACCGCCCGGCCGCGCCCGCCGCGGCCCCGGCGGAGCGGCGCTACCCGCTCACCGGCGAGGTCGTCGCGGTCGACGTCCCGCGCCAGGTGCTGGTGGTGCAGCACGACGAGATCCCGGGGCTGATGCCGGCGATGACCATGGAGTTCGGGGTCGCGGCGAGCGACGTCGCGGCGTTCAAGCCCGGCCAGCGGCTCCGCGCCGACCTCGTCCCCGGCGGCCAGGGCAACTGGCGGCTCGAGCGGATCTGGCCGGACGACCGGCCCGCCGCCGCCGCGATCGCGGCGCAGGCCGCCGCGCTCCGCCAGGACACGCTGATCCGCGGCCGCGGCGCCTTCCGCGAGGTCGGCGAGCAGATCCCGGACTTCGCCCTCTACGACCAGGAGGGTCGGGTCGTGGCCAGCGGGCGGTTCCGCGGCCGCCAGGTCATGCTCAACTTCATCTTTTCCCGCTGCCCGGTCGCCACCATGTGCCCGGCCTCCACGCTCAAGATGATGGCGGTGCAGCGCCTCGCGCGCGAGGCCGGGGTGCCCAACCTGGAACTGGTTTCCCTCACCCTCGATCCGGCCTACGACACCCCCGCCGTGCTCAAGGACTACGCCGCCACCCGCGGCATCGACACGGCGAACTTTTCCTTCCTCACCGGGCCGGAGAGCGCGATCAAGGACCTGCTGACCCAGTTCGGCGTCATCGCCGCCTTCGACGGCAACCTCCTCAAGCACACCCTCAGCACCCTCTTGATCGACGAACACGGCCGGATCATCCACCGCGCCGAGGGCAGCGCGTGGGAGCCCCGGGACTTCGTGGCGAAGATGAAAAAATGAAGGATCCCGTCCCGCCGCCGGAGGCCCGCCAACCCCCGCTGGGCCGCGCCCAGTGGCGCCAGATCGGGCTGCTCACGCTCGGCGCGCTCGCCGTCTTTGCGGGGTTCCGCTGGCTGCCCACCGGCACCAACCTGAGCCACATGGATTTTCGCGCCACCGGCGCGAACTCGATCGAGTTCTGCGACCCGCTCAACCCGCAGTTCATCCCGGTGGTGACGGTGACCTCCCCGGTCACCCTGACCCTCGTCCCCGTCCCGCCGGCCGCGGGCGCCGGTCCGGTCGGGCTGCTCCCGGGCCGGGAGGCGCGGCTGACCGTCACGCTCCGGACCGCCAGCGGCAAGCCCATCGCCCCCGAGGACCTGCTGGTGACGCACACGCGCAAGCTGCACCTCCTGATCGTGGACCCGTGGCTGGAGGACTATCAGCACGTGCATCCCGAGCCGGGGGCCCGCCCGGGGGACTGGACCGTCGCCTTCACGCCCCGGCGCGAGGGCCGGTACCGGGTCTTTGCGGATTTCACCCCCGTGGCGACGGCGCGCGGGCTCTACGCCGCGGCGGATCTGCCGGTCGGGCGGGCGGGGCTGCCGCCCGCCTATTCCCTGGTCCTGCGGCACGAGCCCACCGGGGTGGTGGAGCAGGACGGTTTTCGTTTTGCCCTCGTCCCCGGCGTGCGGCCGGTGCGGGCGAAGCAGCCCGTGGACCTGAAGCTGCTGGTCTCGCGCGCCGACGGCGGCCGCGTGCCGCTGGAGCCGGTGATGGGGGCCTTCGCCCACCTCGTGGCCTTTGATGAGGCCCGCAGCGGCTTTGCCCACCTCCACCCGTGGGAAACCGACCTGGCGCATCCGCCGGACCCGGCGCAGCCGGCGCTCAATTTCAAGCTCACCCTCCCGCAGCCGGGCCCCTACGTCGTCTGGGCCCAGGTCAACCTCGCGGGCCGCGAGCGCTTCGTGCCCTTCTGGTTCGACGTCGTCCCGTAACCTCTCCCGTGCCCGCGTTCCCCTCTGGCCCCGCCGTCATTGTCACGTATTACGTGACAATGGCGCGGAGGCCACGGAGCCCCAGGCGGGCCGCCAGCGCGGGTCCGGATGCGGGCGGGTCCGGATGAACTGCGCTTAGTGGCCGTTCTTGCCGTGCTTCGCGCGGAAGCGGGCCAGCTCGGGATACGCCCGGGTGGAGTCGCCGTAGACGTTGCCGGCCTGATCCTGGCCGCGGGCCAGATAGAGGTGGTGGTACTTGCCGATCAGCTCGTGGTTGGCCCGGACCTTGGTGCTGACATAGCGCATGGTGTAGCCGCAGCGGCGGATGTCGCTGGTGTTGGGCGCGCTGCCATGGATGATGCGGCCGTCGTGCAGGCTGCACTGGTTGGCCTCGAGCTCGATCGGGAGCGCCTGCGAGGTGTCGCGCTGCGCGGCGGTGATCTCGTCGTTGAACACGGCCTCGCCCGGCCGGAGGTCGTAGTAGTCGGAGAAGCCCAGCTTGCCGGTGTTGTGGGTCCGCGGGATGACGTGCATGCAGCCGTTGCGCAGGGTCGACGGGTCGATCGCCAGCCAGACGGTCACGACCTCCATGGGCGCGATCATCGTCTTCCAGTAGTGGGAGTCCTCGTGCCACGGCACGCGCTGGCCGTTGCCGCGCGGCTTGCAGATGAAGTGGCTGGAAAACAGGGCGATGTCCGGCCCGAGGATGGGCTGGACCAGGTCGAGGACCTCGTCGGCCAGGAGCCAGGCGAAGAGCTGGGGATACTGGAAGTGGGGGACATCCATCGACTCCGGCCGCACGCCGGTGTCGAGGCGGCCGAGGATGTCCTCGAAGCAGTGCTTCAGGCCGTCGAACTTGGCCTGGGGGAAGACCGGCTGGCGGAAGACGTGATAGCCCTCCCGCTCGTAATGGGCGACGTCGGCGGGGCTGAGGCGGGGCGGGGGGGCGGAGGGAGGGGCGACCATGGTTATGTTATATCACCCTTGAACGGGTAAATCTTGCCATAAAAGCGCACAAACTTGTGTTATATTGCCTACATGGCCCCCCCCTGCCTCCACTTCCATCTCGCGGATTTTGTGCGTCCGGGCGAAGCCTATCATTTTGCGCAGACGGAGCTGACCGCGGACAACGCGGTGGGCGACCACGACCACGATTTTCACGAGCTGTTCTGGGTGACCCGCGGCCGGGGGGAGCACCGGCTCAACGGCCGGACGGCGCCGCTGCGGGCGGGGCAGCTGTTCCTCATCCGGCCGGCGGACCGGCATCACGTGACGGGTTCGGACGCCGCGCCGCTGCGGATCCTCAACCTGGCGTTTCCGAGCCGGAGCTGGGCGGCGGTGCGGCGACGTTATTTTTCGCGGGCGGCGGATGCGTTCGAGCGGTCGCCGGCCGACCGGGCCTGGCCGCTGGAGGCGCGGGCGCAGGCGGGGCTGGAGCACTGGGCGCGGCGGCTGGGCGCCCCGGGCCGGCCGCGCGTGGTGCTGGACGGATTCCTGATGGAGCTGCCCCATCTGCTGCAGGCGGCGGGGGGCGGGGCGCGGCCCCTGCCGGAGTGGCTGGCGCGGGCGCGGCGCGAGCTGGCGGGTCCGGAGCAGTTTGCCGGCGGCACCCGGGCCCTCGCGCGGCTGGCGGGGCGGAGCCCGTCGCACCTGGCGCGCACCGCGGTGCGCGCCTGCGGCCAGACCCCCACCGAGATCGTGAACGCCGCGCGGATGGAGTACGGCGCGCGGCAGCTCGCCGAGACCTCCCGCCCGATTCTGGACATCGCCCTCGATACCGGGCTGACCAACCTGTCGCATTTCTATGCGCTCTTCCGCCGCCGCTTCGGCGTGAGCCCGCGGCGCTACCGGCTGCAGGCCTATCCCACGGTGCGGGGCTGAGGGGCGCGCCCGGCGCCGCCCGGCCTAGAACTTCAGGTGTTTGACGGTGACGCCCTTGTTGATGAGCTGCTTGAGCGAGTTGATGCCGATGCGGAGGTGGTCGTTGACGTAGCTCGCGTCGATCTGCTCGTCGCTCCGGGCGGTTTTCACGCCCTCGGGGGTCATGGGCTGGTCCGACACCAGCAGCAGGGCCCCGGTGGGGATCTCGTTGTAGAAGCCGGTCATGAAGATGGTCGCGGTCTCCATGTCGATGGCGAGGACGCGGATCTTCTTGAGGTACTTCTTGAAGTCCTCGTCGTGCTCCCAGACGCGGCGGTTGGTGGTGTAGACGGTGCCGGTCCAGTAGTCGCGCGCGTGGTCGCGGATGGTGGTGGAGAGGGCCTTCTGCAGGGCGAACGAGGGCAGGGCGGGCACCTCGGGCGGAAAATAGTCGTTGCTGGTGCCCTCGCCCCGGATGGCGGCGATGGGCAGCACGAGGTCGCCCAGCTCGGCGCGGTGCTTGACGCCGCCGCACTTGCCGAGGAACAGCACGGCCTTGGGCTTGATGGCGCTGAGCAGGTCCATCACGGTGGCGGCCAGGGCGCTGCCCATGCCGAAGTTGATGATGGTGATGTCCCCGGCGGTGGCGCTGGACATGGGCTTGTCCTTGCCCAGCACCGGCACGCGGTGCTGCTGGGCGAACAGCTTCACGTAGCGGTCGAAGTTGGTGAGCAGGATGTATTCGCCGAACTCACTGAGCGGCACGCCGGTGTAGCGGGGCAGCCAGTTTTCGACGATCTCGCGGCGGGATTTCATGGCCGGAGTCTGGACCCGCCGGCGCCGGAGGGCACGGAGAATCTTGCGGGCCGCGCGGCGGGGCCGCCGGCCGGCCGGCTTACGGCGACGCCAGGGCGTTGACCGTGTTCAGGTGCTCGGCGCCGGTGTACTTCTGCGACTGCTCGTCGGCGTGGTAGCTGGAGCGGACCAGCGGGCCGCTCTCGACCACCCCCAGGCCGAGCCCGAGGCCGAATTCCCGCCAGTGGGCGAACTCCTCGGGCGGGGCCCAGCGCGCGATCGGCCGGTGCTGCGGGCTGGGCTGGAGGTACTGGCCGATGGTCAGGATGTTGGTCTGGTCCGCGGCGATGTCGCGGATTGTCTGCTCGATCTCGTGGCGCTCCTCGCCGAGCCCGAGCATGATGCCGGTCTTGGTCACGAAGCCGCGCCCCTTGGCGTGGCGCAGCACCGCCCGCGAGCGGTCGTAGCGGGCCTGCACGCGCACCGGCTTCTGCAGGCGCTCCACCGTCTCCAGGTTGTGGTTGTAGATGTCGGGCTTGGCGGCGAGCACCGTGTCCACCAGCTCCAGCTGGCCCTTGAAGTCCGGCACCAGCACCTCGATCGCCGTGAGGGGGTTGCGGTGGCGGATGGCGCGGATGGTCGCGGCCCAGGCGCCGGCGCCGCCGTCCGCCAGCTCGTCGCGCGCCACGCTGGTGACGACGCAGTGCCGGAGGTTCATCCGGGCGACGGCGTCGGCGACGCGGGCGGGCTCGCCCAGGTCGGGGGCGGCGGGGCGGCCGGTCTCGATCGCGCAGAACTGGCACGAGCGCGTGCAGATGTTGCCGAGGATCATCACGGTGGCGGTGCCGCGCGACCAGCATTCGCCGAGGTTCGGGCACTGCGCGCTCTGGCAGACGGTGTGGAGCTGGTGGCCGTCCACCAGGCCGCGGGTGGCGGCGTAACCGGGGCCGGAGGGCAGCTTGGCGCGGAGCCAGGAGGGTTTGCGCGTGGTGTCCATGGATAGGTGGAAATCAGAATAAAGCCCGGATGACACGGAGGAACACGGAAAATTTCAGGCCCGGCCGCCGGCCCGGGGTGGGCGGCGCTCCCGGGGGGGCGCGGGCCGCCGGGTGCGGGGGGTGAAATATCCGCGGCTCCGGGCTTGCGCGGACCTGCCGGATGCGGCTGTTTGACCCCGCCGCGCCCGCGCCGCCCGCCGGCGGTTTTCTCGCCCTGATTTTCCCATGAATCCCTCCACGATGAACAACCTCCTCGGCCAGCTGCCCTTCCAGGGCGGCGCCGTCACCCGCATGATCAACGCCGAGAACCCCACCGGCGCCAAGGGCGGCGGCGCGCGCTGGGAGCCCAACCCCGCCGACCCGTTCCTCGCGCACAGCGGGCCGGCCCAGCATCTCGGCCGCGGCTGGAAGGTGCGCCCCTTCATCAGCCTCAAGGCCGGCGAGACCACCACGCTGGCCGACATCGCCGGCCCCGGCTGCATCAACCAGTTCTGGATCACCGCCAGCGCCGAGGAGTACCGCACCCTGGTGCTGCGGATGTACTGGGACGGGGAGGCGGCGCCCTCGGTCGAGGCGCCGCTGGGTGATTTCTTCGCGATGGGCTTCGACACGCAGCCGCACCAGGTGACGTCGCTGCCGGTGGTCGTGGCCCCGCACCGCGGCTGCGGCTGCTACTGGCAGATGCCCTTCCGCCAGCACGCCCGCATCACCCTGAGCAACGACGGCACGGCGGACGTCCGCATCATCGCCTACAAGGTGCTCTACAAGCTCCATGCCGTGCCGCCCGACGCCGCCTACTTCCACGCCCAGTGGCGGCGCAGCCTGACCACCCGCGAGCATCCCGAGCACACCATCCTCGACGGGGTGAAGGGCCAGGGGCTCTACGTCGGCACCTACCTCGCCTGGACGGCGCTGTCGCGCGGCTGGTGGGGCGAGGGCGAGGTGAAGTTCTACCTCGATGGCGACGGGGAGTTCCCGACCATCTGCGACAACGGCACCGAGGATTATTTCGGCGGGGCCTGGGGCTTCTTCCGGCACCCGCAGAAGGACCCGGTGGAGCAGGCGTTCAACGCGCCGTTTGTCGGCATGCCCCTGGCGCACACCGGCAGCGCCGACGGTCCGCGCTACTTCGGCCTCTACCGCTGGCACATTCTGGACAGCATCGGCTTTGCGGAGGACCTGCGCGTGACGGTGCAGACCCTCGGCTGGTGGCCGGGGCACATCTACCAGCCGCTCACCGAGGACGTGGCCTCGACCGCGTTCTGGTACCAGAGCGAGCCGCACGTCGCCTTCCCGGCGTTCCCGGGCCTGCCCGCGCGCTGGCAGCGGTGAACCAGCCGGCCGCCGGCCCGCGCGCCTCCGCCTCCCCCTGCGATGAACCCCGACTACCAGTGCTACCACGACGCGGTGGCGCGGCAGCGGACGCATCAGGAGGACTGGCTGCAGACGGGCTACGCCCCGCTGGGGTTTTACCTGAAGGACTTCTGCCTGCTCGAGGCCGCGGGCGTGTGGCATCTTTACCATATTGCGGGCACGCCGGGCGTGAGCTGCGGCCTGCCGGGCAATGAGGTCTGGTTCGGCCACGCGACGACCCGGGACTTCCTCACCTGGGAGACCCACGAGGCCTGTTTCTTCATCGACGTGCGCGGCTGGGACCACGGGCACGTCTTTGCGCCCTGCGTGGTCACGCACGGCGGCCGGCACTGGATGTTCTACACCGGCGTCGCGACCGACAACACGCAGCGCATCGGGCTGGCGACCTCGGCCGACCTGTTCCACTGGGAGCGCGTGGGCGACCGCCCGGTGATCCGGCCGGAGGAGTACGGCTGGGCGTGCTGCCCCGTGACCGGCGGCGCCGCCTGCCGCGACCCGCACGTCCTCGCCCACGCCGGGGGCTTCCAGATGTATTACACGGCGGTGACGCAGGACGGCCGCGGCTGCGTGGCGCGGGCGTCGTCGCGGGACCTCCTGACCTGGCAGGACGAGGGGGTGGCCTATGCGTTCTCCGGCTGGAACCAGTGCGAGTCGAGCAACGTCCAGCCGGTGGGGGACCGCTGGCGGCTCTTCTTCGGCGGGCACCATGCGTGGAGCTACGTCGACGCGGACCAGCCGTGGCGCTGGCCGGATGGGCCGCCCCGGCCGCTCCGGGCGGACATCACGGGGATGGAGGTCATCGCGCGCCGCGGCGACCGCTGGCTGGTGGCCTATTTCGGGTTGCGCTACTATCGCCTGCTGGTCGGCGTGCTGGACTGGGCGGCGCCGGAGCCGACGATCGTGCAGGTCACCGCGCCGGCGGCCCTGCGCGAGTTTGGCCTCGGCCAGGCCCCCTGAGCGCGCCGGCCGGCGGGCGGCGCCGCGCCGCAAATTCCATTTGCGCCGCGCCGCCGGGCATGGCTAGTTCCTCCCTTTTCATGAGCGACACTCCCCCCGATATCAGCCACGATCAGCATGCCGTGCGGCGGCAGAAACTCACCGAGATGCGCGCGGCGGGGTTTGATCCGTTTCGCGCGAATTTCGCGACCACCCATTTCTCCGCGGCGGCGCTCAAGCTGCACGTGGACGGCCAGGACAACGCCGTGACGGTCGCGGTGGCCGGCCGCCTGGTCGTCATCCGGGACATGGGCAAGAGCCAGTTCGTCAAGCTGCAGGACCAGCAGGGGCAGATCCAGCTCTACGTGAAGAAGGACGTGGTCGGCGACGAGGCCTACGCGGCGTTCAAGAAGCTCGACCTCGGCGACCTCCTCGGGGCCCGGGGCACGCTCTTCAAGACCAAGACCGGCGAGGTCACGGTGCGGGTGGAAGCCTACACCCTGGTCGCGAAGGCGCTGCGCCCGCTGCCCGAGATGTGGCACGGCCTGAGCGATCCCGAGCAGGTGTACCGCCAGCGCTACCTCGACCTGATCGTCAACCCGGAGTCGCGCCGCCGGCTCTTTTTGCGCTCCCGTATCGTCTCGCACGTCCGCCGGTTCCTCGAGGACCAGCAGTTCATCGAGGTGGAGACGCCGGTGCTGGAAAGCACCGTGGGCGGCGCGGCGGCGCGGCCGTTCAAGACCCACCACAACGCGCTGGGGGTCGACTTCTACCTGCGCATCGCGACCGAGCTCCGGCTCAAGCGCCTGCTGGTGGGCGGCTACGACCGCGTGTTCGAGATCGGCCGGATCTTCCGCAACGAGGGCGTCTCCCGGAAGCACAACCCGGAGTTCACCATGCTCGAGGTCTACCAGGCCTACAGCGACTACCGCGGGATGATGGTGCTGATCAAGGACCTGCTGACCACGCTGTGCCTCGACGTGCTGGGCACGAGCGAGATCCCGCATGCGGCGAGCGGCCAGGTGATCAACTTTGGCGGGCCGTGGCGCGAGGTGAAGTACCAGGAGCTGATCCGGACGGAGACCGGCGACCCCGCCTGGTTCAGCCGGACCAAGGCGGAGAAGCTCGCCGGCGCCGAGAAGCTCGGCCTCGCGGTCAACCCGGCCTGGGAGGACTTCGAGATCACCAACGAGATCTTCTCGAAGCGGATCGAGCCCACCCTCATCCAGCCGACGTTTGTCACCCACCTGCCGAAGGAGCTCTGCCCGCTGGCGAAGCTCACGCCCGACGACCCGGCGACCCTCGACGTGTTCGAGCTGTGCATCGGCGGCATGGAGATCGCGCCGGCCTACTCGGAACAGAACGACCCGGACGTGCAGCGCGCGATGTTCGAGGCGCAGGCCGGCGAGGAGCAGCAGAACATCGACCACGACTTCCTCCTCGCCCTCGAGCACGGCATGCCCCCGGCGGGCGGCATGGGCGTGGGCATCGACCGCCTCTGCATCCTCCTCACCGGCGCCGAAAGCATCCGCGACGTGATCCTCTTCCCGCAGCTGCGGCCCGGCGCCGCGGTCGCGCCGCCGCTCTAGGCCGCCGCGCCCCGCCTGCCGCCCCGCGCTCCCGCCGCCGCCGATGCCCTGGTACCTCTACCTCGCCCTGAAGCAGCTCTTCCCGACGGGGCGGCGGTTCCCGTTTTTCACCGCGATCTCGACCCTGAGCGTCGCCCTCGGCGTGATGCTCCTGATCGTCGTGCTCGGCGTCATGGGCGGCTTCGGCCACCAGATCCGCCGGATGATCGTCGACACCGAGGGCGAGATCCAGATCAAGGCCCGCGGGCTGGTCGGGGACTACCGCGCGGTCGTGCAGCGCGTCGAGCGCGTGCCCGGCGTCGCCGGCGCCACGCCCTACGCCGCGGGGATCCTGATGGTGCAGTACCAGAACAAGCCGGCCTTCCCCCAGATGCGCGGGCTCGACCTGCCGAGCGTCGACCGGGTCGTGCCCCTCGGAAAATTCGTCACCGCGGGGTCGCTCGACGCGCTGGACGACGACTCGGTCATCCTCAGCGAGGGCCTCGCCGAGTCGCTCGGCATCCCGGTCGGCGGCACGCTCGAGATCTACACCCCGCTGATGCTCGCGCGCAAGGACGTCGAGGTCATCCTGCCGCACTCCGTGCGGGTCGTCGGCGTGCTCCGGATCGGCCACCAGCAGCTCGACAGCTCCACGGTGTATTGCACCCTGCGGCTGGCGCAGGACCTCTACGGACTCGTCCGCGACGTGCACGGCCTCAACGTGCGGGTCCAGCCCGGGGCCGACGAGGACGCGGTGGTCGCGCGGATCAACGCGCTCCTGCCCCCGGAGGTGCGGGCGTTCTCGTGGCGGGACAGTTTTGCGGACTTCCTCTGGGTGCTGCAGCTGGAGAAGAACATGATGACGTTCGTGCTGCTGTTTGTGGTGCTGGTCGCGGCCTTCCTGACGATGAGCCTGCTGCTCGTGCTGGTGCTGAAGAAGACCCGCGAGATCGGCCTGCTCGGGGCGCTGGGCGCGAGCCGGCGGCAGATCGCGCTCTGCTTCTGCCTGCAGGGGGTCGGGATCGGCGTGGTGGGCACGGCCGCCGGGCTGGGGCTCGGGTTCACCGTGCTGCACTTCCGCAACGACCTCGTCCGGGCGCTCACCCACCTCACCGGCGGGCAGGAGCTGCTGGCGCGCTTCTACCAGTTCAGCGAGCTGCCCGCGCACCTCGCGTCGCGCGACGTCGTCTTCATCGTCGTGGCGGCGCTGCTGCTGTCGACGCTGGCCGGCATCATCCCCGCGGTGATGGCGGCGCGGCTCAAACCCGTGGAGGCGCTGCGCAGTGAGTGACCCGGTCCTCAGCGCCCGCGGGCTCGCCAAGGCCTTCCGCAGCGGCGACCGCCGCATCGAGGTGCTGCGCGGCGTCGACCTGGCCCTCGCCGAGGGCGAGACCGTCTCCATCCGCGGCGAGTCCGGGTGCGGCAAGTCCACCCTGCTCAACCTGCTGGCCGGGCTCGATGCGCCGGACGCGGGCACGCTGGCGTGGGGGGGGTCGCCGGACACCGGGGCGCGGCGCCGGGCGACCTATCTCGGCATTGTCTTCCAGTCCTTCTACCTGATCCCGGAGCTCGACGCGCTGCAGAACGTGCTCCTGGCCGCCCGCATCCTCCGCGGCCCCGGCGCGGCCGAGCTGGCCCGGGCGCGCGAGCTGCTGGACCGGGTCGGGCTCGCCGCCCGCGCCGCGCACCTGCCGGCCCAGCTGTCCGGCGGCGAACGCCAGCGCGTGGCCCTGGCCCGCGCGCTGATGAACGCGCCGCGGCTGATCCTGGCGGACGAGCCGACGGGCAATCTCGACGAGCAGACCGGGGGCGCGATCATCGACCTGCTGCTGGGCCTGAGCGCGGAGACCCGGACCACCCTCGTGCTGGTCACCCACAATGCCGCCCATGCGGCCAAGTGCGCGCGCCAGCTGGTGCTGCAGGCCGGGCGCCTGGGCTGAGGCCGGTCTCCGGCCGGCGAACCACGCGGCGCGGAGCCGGAGCCCCACGTCGGGCGCCGCCCGCCGGTCCCCGCTGACGAACCGTCCGGCGGACCCGGTCGTTCAGCGATACTTGGGCGGGCCGACCATCAGCTCCACCAGCCGCGGGTCGGCGCCGAGGAGGACCCGCTCAAGGGCTGGCGTCCGGGCCGCCCCCTGACACCGCCAAGCGAGGCTGTCGCCCCGGGCGTATTGGAGCTGCATCAGATAGCGGGTCCGCGTTCCGGTGTTGGGCCGGCCGCGATGCCAGACCTGGTGGTTGAAAAGATAAATGTCGCCAGCCCGGCACAACACGGGGACCGCGCCGCGGCCCTCGAAGACCGGATCGACCGGGGGCGGGATGCGACCCGAGTAGTGGCTGCCCGGCACGACCTCGGTCGGCCCGTCTTCGACCGAGTCGAGGTCGCTGAGCGGGACCTGCACGCTGAACCAGGTGAGGGGCAGGCGGACCCGGGCGTCCCACCGCGGCACCTCCGCCGGCAGGGGGTATTCGAGCTGGTCGTCCACATGCCAGTGCGCAATCGCCTGGCCCGGCTGGTTGCGGATGACGTTTTGGCCGCAGAAGCGGCAGGCCGGCCCGAGGATCGCCTGGACGAGCGAAAGGATCGGCTCCCGGATGAACAGACCGGCAAACGCGATATCTGTCTCCTCGGGATTCCGAATGACGAACGAGGGGCTGCGCGCCGCCAGCTGGTCGGCGAGTTCGCGCAGCGCGGCGCACTCACCGGGGCTGAGCACGCCGGGAACCACGACCCAGCCGTCGCGGTAAAAGCGAGCCAGCAGGTCGGCGGTCTCAGTGGTCGAGAGCGGGGTGGTCAATCCGGCGGCAGGAGTCATGGGACAAGCGGGTGAGGGGGAGGAGGGGGCGAACCAGCGCCCGCATCCGTTGGGGAAAGATCGCGCGGACACGAGCCTCCGCTGGTATTTTTTGGCCGGCAGCGGGACGCTGCGCCGGGCCGCCGAGGTCGCACGGTGGGTGGGGCGCGAACTTCCGGCCGACCGTCCCGTGGGGGTGTCCCGGGTGGCAAGAGGTCTCGGGCGGGCGATTTTTTCGGATCGAATTACGGAGGGGCGCCGGTACCGTTCGCTCATGGCATCCCCGAACATCCGCTGCGGCGTCGCCGGCGTCGGCTCCCTCGGCCAGCATCACGCGCGCATCTACGCGTCCCTGCCCGGGGCGGAGCTGGTCGGGATCTACGAGCCCAGCGACGCCCGGGCGCAGGAGATCAGCGCGAAGTTCCAGTGCCGCCGCTTCGCCACGCTGGAGGAGCTCGGCGCGGCCTGTGACGCCGTCTCCGTCGTGGTGCCGACCGACCGCCACGCGCAGGTCGCCCTGCCGCTGCTGGCGTTGCACACCCACCTGCTGATCGAGAAGCCGCTGTGCGCGTCGCTGGCCGAGGCTGAGCGGGTCCTCGCTGCGGCCCGGCAGCACGGCTGCCTCGTGCAGGTCGGGCATATCGAGCACTTCAACCCGGTGATGAGCTTCCTCGAGAAGGAAATCGACCAGCCGCGCTACATCACCACCGAGCGGCTCGCGCCCTACCAGCCGCGCGGCACGGAGGTCGGGGTGGTGCTCGACCTGATGATCCACGACATCGGCATCGTGCTCGAGCTGGTGAAGTCGCCGATCGTCCGGATCGACAGCGTCGGCCTGTCGGTCCTGTCCCCGAGCGAGGACATCGCCAACGCCCGCCTCCAGTTCCAGAACGGCTGCGTGGCGAACCTCAGCGCCAGCCGCCTGAGCACGAAGAAGGCGCGGGAAATCCGGATCTTCCAGTCGGACGCGTATCTCTCGCTGGATTTCATGAACCAGGCGGGGCACCTCCTGAAGAAGCGCGACATCCTCGCCTACGGGCTGAAGATGAAGATCGGCCTGGTGAAGGCCGGCGACCTCAGCGCGATCCCGGTGCAGGAGATCCCGATCGAGAAGGGCGAGCCGCTGGCGCTGGAGCTGGCGCACTTTGTGGACAGCGTCGCCCGGGCCCAGCAGCCCAAGGTCGGCGGCGCGCTGGGCAAGAGCGCGCTCGAGGTGGCGATCACCATCACGGAGCAGATCCGCGCCGGACAAAAATGAACGGCCGTCCTTCCCGGCTCTCCTCCCCGCGCGGCGCGGGGCCAACCCCGGCCGGCGCATGACGCCCCCGCTCCAGTTGCCGCCGCCGGCCGGCGCCCGGGTGGACCTGCTGGTCGTGGCGGGCGAGCACTCGGGGGACGAGCACGGGGCGCGGATGGTGCGGGAGCTGCGGGCGAGCCAGCCCGGGCTGGTGGTGGCGGCGCTGGGCGGCCCGGCGCTGGCGGCGGCGGGCGCGCAGCTGCTGCACGACCTGACCGCGTCTTCCGTGGTCGGCCTGGTGGAGGTGCTGAAAAGCTACACCTATTTCCGCGCGCTGTTCCACGCGCTGCTGCGCTGGATCGAGGCGCACCGGCCGCGGGTGGTGTGCCTGGTGGACTACCCCGGGTTCAACCTGCGGCTCGCCGCGGCGCTGCGCGCGCGCGGCCTCTCGGTCAAGGGCGGCGGGAGCCTCAAGGTGCTTTACTACATCAGCCCCCAGATCTGGGCCTGGAAGGCGCAGCGGCGCTTCACCATGGCGCGCGACCTCGACGCGCTGGCGGTCATCTTCCCGTTTGAAGTCGCCTGTTATGCCGACACCCCGCTGCCGGTGGAGTTTGTCGGCCACCCGTTCGTGGGCCGGGAGTACGTCCCGCCGGTGAGCTTCGACCCGGCCGGGCCGGTGCTCCTCCTGCCGGGCAGCCGCCAGCAGGCCGTGGCGCGGATCTTCCCGCCGCTCCTGGCCGGCTTCCGGGCCTTCGGGGAGCGCTCCGCGGTCGTGCTCTACCCGAGCGAGGAGATCCGGGCGGTGCTGGCGGCGGCCCGGCCGGCCGCGAACGTGCGGCTGGCGCCGACCGGCCAGCCGGTGGCGGTCGCGGCGGTGCTGACCAGCTCCGGCACCATGTCCATGCACTGTGCGCTGGCGGGCATCCCCGGCGCCATCGCCTATCGCACGACCTGGCTGACCTACCGGCTGGGCCGGATGCTGGTGCAGGTGGAGTATCTGGGCATTGCGAACCTGCTGCTGCGGGAACCGATGTATCCGGAGTACCTGCAGGGCGCGGCGACCCCGGCGGCGCTGGCGGCGGAGTTGCGCGCCAGCGTGTCCGACCCGGCGCGGCGGGCGCGCACGGCGGAGCAGGCGTCGCGCCTGCGGGGGCTGCTGAGCCAGCCGACCGGCGGCACCGCCGCGGACTGGCTGGCCCGCCAGCTGTAGGGTGCGGCCCCGCCCTGGGGCTTTACGCCGGCTCGCCGCCGCCGGCGCCCGCCGGGTCGGCGCCCGCCCCGGCCTGCAGCCGGGGCTCGATTTGCCGCCACAGCGCCGCGGCGCGCTCCGTCAGCAGGGCCCGGCACTTGCCGATCTCGGCGGCCCGCGCGGCGCGGTTCTCCTCCGCGATCTTCGCCAGGTCGTCGAGATTGTAGACAAACACGTTTTCCAGCTCGGCCACCGCGGCGTCCACGTCCCGGGGCAGGGCGAGGTCGATGAAAAACAGCGGGCGGGCGGGGCGCCGGACCATGGCGGCCTGGACCGCGGCGAGCGTGACGACGGCCTCCGGCGCCGACGTGGCGCAGACCACGACATCGAAGTCGGCGAGCTTCACCGGCATCAGCCAGAAGGGCAGCGCGAAGGCGCCGAGGGCGTCGGCCAGCTCCATCGCGCGCTCGAGGCGCCGGCTGGCGACGGAGAGCCCCGCCGCGCCGCGGCTCTGGAAGGCCTTGGCCGTCTTTTCCCCGATGTCCCCCGCGCCGAGCAGCAGGATGCGCGTGTGGGCGAGGCTGCCGAAAATGTTCCCCGCCAGCTCGACCGCGACGTTGGCGATGCTGACCTGGCCCTCGGTGATCGCGGTGTGCGTGCGGACGTGCTTCGCCGCCTGGAAGGCCTTTTGGAACACCCGGTTCAGCACCGCCCCGGTGTGCCCCTGGGCCTGGTCGGCGCCATACGCCGCCTTCACCTGGCCGAAGATCTCCGTCTCCCCCAGCATCTGCGAGTCCAGCCCCGCCGTCACCTCCAGCAGGTGCTGCAGCGCGCCGGGCCCGGACAGGCTCAGGCGGAACTGCTCGAACTCCGCCGCGGTGAACTGCTGGCGGTCGCAGAAGACCTGCTGCACCTCGGCCGCCACCCCGGGCGTCGCGGCGACCCCGTAGAACTCGATGCGGTTGCAGGTGCTGACCAGGGTGAACTCCTCCAGACCCGGGAGGGCGGCCAGCTCGGCCCGCAGCGCCGCGGCCCCCTCGGCGCCGAGCGACAGCCGCTCACGCACGGCCAGGGGCGCGGTGTGGTGGGTCGCCCCGAGGACAAAGAGGCTGTGGTCGCTCATCGGGGCGCCGCCGGGGCGGGGGGGTTCCCCTCGCGGGGGTAGCGACTGGCATCAATCGGCCAGAGGGACAGCAGGGCGGCGGCAAACAGGCCGACCCCGACCCAGGCAAAGCGCTTGGACAGCAGGCGGCCGCGCAGGCGCAGGCCGAGCGCCGCGGTGTAGGCGGCCCAGATGGCGACGGTGACCAGCAGCTTGGTCAGGTTCACCCGCTCCGGCTCGCGGAGCCAGTAGACCGCGCCCACCGCCAGCGAGGTGGTCATGAGCGTCACCCCGGCCACCAGCAGCCGCACGCTGATGTGGTCGAGGTCGAGGATGGAGGGCAGGAAGGAGAACGGGCCGCCGGGGTGCTTGGACTTGAGCGAGAAATGGCGCAGGAGGAACATGCCGGAGGTCAGCGCGAGGAGCGCGAAGACGCCGTAGCTGAAGAGCGCGAGGGCGGCGTGCAGCTCGATCCAGGCGTTGCCCCCGAAGATGTGCGCCCGCCGGGTGGCGTCCCACGCGGGGATCGAGAGCGACAGCAGGGTCACGGCCGCCGCCAGGGAGGACGTGAAATAGCCGAGGAGGCTCAGGCGGAAGGTGACGCCGACGAAGAAGTAGAGCGTGATCGCCGACCAGGCGGTGAACTGGAAGATCTCGAAGGTGTTGCCGAGCGGGCAGCCGCCCACGGCGCGGCCGCGCAGGGAGAGCCCGACGAGCTGAAACAGGTAGCCGGCGGCGATGATCGTGTTGATCCAGCCCGCCGACCGGCGGCCGCCCCGCACCACGAAATAGGTGCCCAGCAGCAGGCCCGCGAGGTAGCACTCGGCGGCAAGCCACAACCAAGATCGATCTGTCAGGCTGGCAAACATGGAGGCAGCACGCTACGGGTTGGAACCGCCGGGGCAAGTCTCGCCTCGCGCCTGGGCGCGGGCCGCGGGCCCGGCCCCCCGGTGCGACGGCGGCTTGAATTCAGGGCAGAACCCGCCAGCCTGCCGCCATGTGTGCAGCGACGCGGGCGGCGGCCCGGATTTCCCCTGGCCCCAAGGTCGAGCGGCGGGCGCCGTTCGGACCGCTCGGCCGGCCCCGGGTCCACCGGCTCCGCCCCGGGCAGCTCCAACCCGTGGTCCGCATCGCCCACCGGCTCCCGGGCTCCCTCGTGATTCCGGAGCGGATCATCTTCGACCACGAGCTGGTCCTGATCGTGCGGGGCCGCGGGGAGTGGGTGCTCGACGGCGTGCGCCGGCCCTACGCGATGCACGACCTGCTGTTCATCCCGCCCTTCGCCCCGCATGCCTTTTTCGCCGAGGAGGACGCGCCGTCCGAGCACGTGGCGGTGCACTTCGACTTTGCGGCCGACGTGCCGCCGGCGGCTCAGGGGCTGGAGCGGCGCCGCCCCTACCGGGTGCTGTTCACCCATGGCCTGCGGATCGCGACCCAGCGGCGGCTGTTTTCCGGCCACCGGCTGGCCCGCGCGCTGAACGACGTGATTGTCGCCCAGGCCTCGGCCCAGGTCCTGGGCCCGGCGCTGGCGACCGTGCACCTCGCGGGCGTCCTGCTGGCGCTGCTGGCGGAGCCCGGCCAGGCGCGGCCCGGCGAGACGGCCGGGCGCGACCAGGCGCGGGTGCAGGCGGTGGTGCGGTTCATGACGGAAAACCTGGCGCGGCGGATCGACCATCCCGCGCTGGAACGGGCCTCGGGGCTGAGCCCCAGCCGGCTGCAGGCGCTCTTCCGCGAGGTCACGGGCTACCCGCCGCTGGACTACCTGCGCCGGCTGCGGGTGGAGGAGGCGCGCCGGCTGCTGGCCGACAGCCGCCTGGCGGTGAAGGAGGTGGCGGCGCGGACGGGATTCCGGGACACGAGCCACTTCAGCAAGGTGTTCCGGCGGGTGGACGGCCTGGCGCCGGCCCACTATCGCGACGCCTTGCTGGCGGGCGGGCAGGAATAACAGCCAACAGCTGCGCGCCGCGGCCATGGATCGGCGGATGACAGGGGCCGGCCGCGCGGCAATGTGGTCGTCCCATGCTGACCCCTGCCCAAATCGCCGAATTCAAATCCCAAGGTTATCTCCGCGGGGCCAAAGTGCTCTCCGACGCGGTCGTCGAGGAACTCCGCGCGGAGACCCTGCGCGTCATCGACCAGCGCGGGCGCGCGGACGTCCCGCAGCCGGTGCTCTGCCACAATTTCACCGGCAACGAGGCGGCGCCGGTCTGGCAGATCGTGAACATCTGGGAGGCCAGCCCCGCCTTTGCCCGGCTCACGCGCCAGCCGGTCATCGGCGAGGAAATGGCCCAGCTCACCGGCGCCAACGCCCTGCGGATCTGGCATGACCAGATCCAGTACAAGCCCGCGGCCACCGGCGGCGTGAACATGTGGCACCAGGACGCGCCCCTGTGGCCGATCATCGCGCCGATGACCGAGGTCACGGCCTGGGTCGCGCTGGACGATGTCGACGTGGACAACGGCTGCATGAGCATGGTCCCGGGCTCGCACCTCTGGGGCGACCACATGAAGTACCTGGCCACGTGGAAGGATTTCGCCGCGGACGTGCCGAAGGAGTTTGCCGGCCATCCCGTCACCGTCCGCACCTGCCCGGTGAAAAAGGGCGAGGTCCATTACCACCACGCGCTCACGTGGCACGGCTCGCACGCCAACACCAGCGGCCGCCCGCGCCGGGCGATCGCGCTGCATTTCATGACGGATGAGACGCGCTACGTCGCGGCGGGCACGCACTGCATGAAGCCGTTTGTCGAGGTCGCCGACGGGGCGATGCTCGAGGGGAAGCATTTCCCGCTCGTCTGGAGCCGGAGCTGATCGTCCGCCGCCGCGGCGCTCAGGCCCGCTGCGCCACCCAGAACCGGCAGTCGTCGGAGAAATCCCGCACGGCGCGGGACTCCGCCGCGACCTCGCGGCGCATCGTGTCGAACGCGTGGGTCCAGCCGGTCGCGGCCAGGTCCGCGAGGATCTCCGCCCGGTCGGGCAGGTGCATGAAGGTCCGGCCCGTGCCCTCCTCCGTGAAATAGCGGTCGCCGTATTCCCGCAGCCGGGGGTCCTGCCGGCCCTCCGCCCAGCGCCGGGCCTCGAGCCGCCACAGGGCCTGCTCGGTCGGCGAGCTGTTGCGGTCGTGGGTCGTGAACAGGAACGTCGCGCCCGGCCGGCACACCGCCGCCAGCCCGCGCAGCGCCCGCCGCCGGTTCCGCCGCAGCGGAATCTGCATCAGCCCGTTGAACATGAAGAGCACCCCGTCGAAAACCTGGCCCCGGAGGGCCGCGCAGGAGCCGAGGGCGGTCGCATCGGCGGGAAAGAGCGTGATCCGGGCGTCGCGCTCGAGGGCGAGGCTCTCGGCCTGGGCGAGGAGCTCCGCGGCGAAATCAAAGGCGTGCAGCTGCCGGTAGCCCAGCTCCCAGAGCGCGACCGCCACCCGGCCGGCGCCGCAGCCCGCCTCCAGCAGCCGCGCCTGCGGGTCCGGGAACCAGCGCTCGAGCAGGATCCGCTCCGAGGCCCACAGGCCGAGCCGGTGGGCGGCGCGGGTGTAGTGCATCACGGCCAGCAGGTCGTTGAAGTCGTCGCGGACGACCTGGCGGGAGATTTTGCTCACGGCGAGACGCGGGCGCGGCGGGCAGGGGGCTTCAGGCCGGCCGCGCCGCCCTAGGCGGATTTCCGCCGCCAGCCGGCGATGAACATCCCGTTGGCGTTGATCGCCTGCGGCCAGAGGGTGACGCGCGAGGGGTCGGGCGCCCCGGCCGGGGCGATGGCCAGCGGCAGGGGCTCCAGCTCCGGGTGCGCGGCGGCGAAGGCGTCCGCGACCGCCGTGGTCTCGCTCCGGGTGAGGGTGCAGACCGCGTAGAACAGCCGGCCCTTGGGCTTGAGCGAGCCGGCGACCTGGTGGAGCAGGGCGAGCTGGGTGGCGGCCAGCTCGCGGACGTCGTCCGGCGTGGTGGTCCAGCGGGCGTGCGGGTTGCGCTGCCAGGTGCCGACGCCGCTGCACGGGGCGTCGAGCAGGATGCCGTCGAACTTGGCCTTGGTCGGGAGGCGCGAGCCGCCGTCCCAGAACTCGGTTCGGAAATTGAAGAGCTTCGCCCGGGCGGCCCGGCGCTTCAGCGTGTCGATCCGCTTCTCATTCCGGTCCGTGGCCCAGACCACCCCCTTGTTCTGCATCAGGTCCGCGAGGTGGAGCGTCTTGCCGCCCTCGCCGGCGCAGGCGTCCCACCAGGTTTCGCCGGGCTGGGGGGCGGCGGCGTGGCCGACGAGCTGGGAGGCGAGGTCCTGGATCTCGAACTCGCCGGTCTTGAACTGCTCGGTCTTGAAGAGGTCCTGGGTGCCGGTGAAGCGCAGCGCGTCGGGCGTCTGGTCGGCGGGAGTGCAGGCGAAGAGGGACTTGGCGAGCGCGGCGCCGCGGCCGGGCCGGGCGCGGAGCCAGAGGGCCGGATCGCGCTGCAGCTGGCGGAGGTAGTCGCCCTTGGCGGCGGCGTCGCCCGCCGGGTCGGGCAAGTCCAGCTCGGTCCAGAGCCAGGCGGGCACGGCGCGGACGGCGAGGGTTTCGGCCTTGATGGCCTTGGGGTCGGCGAGGAAGCGCTCATGCAGCGCCACGGCCTGCTCCAGCCGCTTCTGCGGGGAGGCCTTGGGGTCGAGCCAGGACAGCCAGCGGAAGTAGACAAACACGGTGTGGCTGATGATGCGCTTCACCGGCGGCTGGAGGTAGCGGCGGCCCTCGAAATAGAAGCGCAGCGCGGTGTCGGCGCGCTGGTCCGCGGAGATGCCGGCGAGGACCTGGGCGGCGTGGTTGAGGGTGGCTTGATCGGGCATGTGGGCCCCACCAAGCACACGAAGGGCCCGAAGCACAAACCCCGAAATGGCGCCCCGGGTCGGGGTCCCGGCGCCCCGCGCGGGGCCCGCCGTGGACCGGGGTCACCCCCGCTTGCCCCACCGGCGGTCCTGCTTCAGCTCCAGGCGCTTGCTCTCCAGCTGCACGCCGGCGACGGCGGGATGGGCGCGGAACTCCTGGAAGACGGCGGCGGTGAGCTTCCAGCCCAGCGCGCCGCTGGCCTCGGCGACCGGGGCTGCCCGGTCTGGAAAGACGAAGGCGAACTCCATGCGCGTGTCCCCGGGCTGCTGGTTGATCGTGTCGCGCAGCTGGCGGAAAAAGGCGGGCAGCTCCGGATGGTCGGGGTGGAGGAGCCAGGTGACCTTGCGGATGATGCCGGTGACGAACCCGTCGAGCTGGTAGCACTCCTTGATGTTGATGCGGGTGCCGTCGTGGCCGCCGATGATGTTGCCCTGCACCAG
>CAIKTR010000166.1 GCA_903830425.1 uncultured Opitutia bacterium | reverse complement strand
GAGCCAGGCGCCGAGGGCAAAGGTCGCGACCAGGCCGGCCAGCGTGTAACCGAGCCCCTGCAGCCCGACGCGGGTGGCGACGGTCAGGTTGATCCCGGCGCCCAGGCCCACGACCGCGAACTGGAGCGTCCAGCGGGCGGTCCGGCTCGCGGCCGCCGCGCGGGGGTTGCCGAGGGTGAGCGCGAGGAGGGTGCCGCCGAGCAGCGCCGCCCAGGGCGGCGTCCAGGGCAGCAGCGCGGCGGCCGCGCCCAGGGGCAGCAGGACTTCGGCGATCCGCGGGACCGGCCGCTCCGGTGCGGCGCCGCCGCGGGTGCGAGGTTCAACGTTCATGGCCCGGGCTCACACCTGGTCCAGCGCCTGCCGCAGGTCCCAGATCAGGTCCTCGTGGTTTTCCAGGCCGATCGAGAGCCGGACCAGGTCGTCGGTGACGCCCCCGAGCAGCTTGTCCGCGGCGGTGAGGCCCGAGTGGGTCATGGCGGCGGGGTGCTGGGCCAGCGACTCGGTGGACCCGAGCGAGACGGCGAGCTTGAACACCTTCAGGGCATCGAGGAAGGCGAAGGCCTCCTTTTCGCCGCCGTGGAGGTAGCAGGAAATCAGGGAGCCGGGCCCGGTGTGCTGCTTCTGGTAGATGGCATGCTCGGGGTCGGCCGGCGTCAGCAGGCCGAGGTAGCAGACCTGGCGCACCTTGGGGTGGGTCACGAGGAAGGCGGCCACCTGCTGGGCGTTGCGCTGCTGCTGCTCGGCGCGGATTTTCAGCGTCTCGAGCGAGCGGGTGAGCAGCCAGGCGGTGTAGGGGTTGGGCATGCCGCCGAGCAGCGCGCGGTGCTGGGCGATGGCGCCGAGCAGCGCGTCGTCGTTGGCGAGGGCCACGCCGCCGACCACGTCGGAGTGGCCGCCGATGAATTTGGTGGCGGAGTACAGGACGATGTCCGCCCCGACCTTGGCGGGCTGGGCGAAGACCGGACCGGCCATCGTGTTGTCGACGATCACGAGGATGCGGCCGGTGGTCTGGCCGGGGGCCGCCGGGGCGTGGCGCTGCGCGAGGGCCTTCATGCGCCCGATGTCGGTCAGCCGGTTGTTGGGATTGGCCGGGCTCTCGATGAAGATCGAGCGGGTGCGCGGCGTGATCAGGGCTTCCGCCAAATCCGGGGCGTCCACGCCGGCCGGCACGAAATGCGCGGTGAGGCCGAGCCGCTTCAGGAAATGGTGGATGAACGCGTCGGTGCCGCCGTAGATCGGCGCGCAGACGATCAGCTCGTCGCCCGGGTCGTGGGTGGCCAGCAGGGTGGTGGCGATGGCGGCCATGCCGCTGGAGAAGCTGTAGGCGTCCTTCATGCCCTCCCAGAGGGCCACCCGGTCCTCAAAGATCTCGAGGTTCGGGTTGTTGATCCGCGAGTAGATCAGCCCCATCTCGCGGCGGGGCGGCGGCGTGCCCTCGCCGTGGGCCCAGGCGAAGAACTGCTTGCCGTCGGCGGCGTGCTTGAAGGCGAAGGTGGAGGTGAGGAACACCGGCGGCTTCACCGCGCCCTCGCTCAGCCACGGGTCGAAGCCGTAGCTGAGGGCCAGCGTTTCGGGGTGCAGGTGCGCGATGTCAGACTCGGTCAGCTTGGTCATGGGGCCTCCTTGGTTGCCGGGCAGCGTGGCGAAAGAATCGCCGAATGTACACCGCGGGGAGGCGTCATTGGAACACCGTGCAGGCGACGGCGCCGAATTCGGCGCGGCGCGGCTGGGCGTCGAATTCGCGGCCCCAGGCGTTCCACGAGGCGGCCAACTGCCAGGTGCGGCTCCGCACCACGAGGCCGGTTTCCAGAGTGGGCACCACCGGCCGGTGGCCAACGCTGGGCCCGGCGCGGAAGGAGTTCCCGTCGAGGGCGAGGTTGCGCGCCACGGCGAGTCCGCCGATCCCGGCGAAGAGGTGGGCTCCCCACGACGCGGCGTCGCGGGCGGGCGGCAGGGCGCCGATCCCGCGAATCAGCGAGGTGCCGAAATCCCGGGGCGGGCACCAGCCGGCGCGCACCTGGAGCTGGGCGTAGGCCTGGGTGAGGACATTGCCCAGCGTGGCGCCGCCGACGATGAGGCCGTCGCCCCCCCAGGCGTCGCGGCGGCCCCACACCGGCGTCCGCCAGCGGCGCTCGTACACGGCATTGAGAATGGGCTCGTGGGTGAGTTGATGATCCCACCCGAGGGGCAGGGCCACGCCGAGCGCACGATGGACGGCCTGCTGCGTCTGCTCGGCCAACGAGCCGGGCCCCACCACCCCGGTGATGAGCTTGAGCGCGGCATAACGATCCCCCGCCAGCCGCTGCCAAACGGCCCCCACAAACAGGAGCCCGGCATAGGGCCGGTCCCCGGCGTCGGGCACGGCGCGATGGATGTCCGCCGGTGTCATCATGACCTGACCGAAGTCGAAGCCGGTGGCGAGCAGGCCGGGCGAATCGAGTCCGGGCAACCGGAGCACCGCCGGCCAAATGGCGTCGGCTTCGGCGGTGCAATGGGCGTACGAAAAGCTGAGGCCGTTGGTGTAGTAGCGGTCGGTGTTGACGGGCAGGTCGTTTTCCGCGCGCACCGTGCAGGACCACGACCCTGACGAAGAGTCCGCGGCGCCCAGTCCGGAGACGAGCGCAGCGGCGGCCAACCAGAAGGGCAGGAACCGGGACATGGGGCGGCTCCGGGGGCCGCGCACCACCGCGGCCAGGGGAGGGTGCCGGCTATTTCTTTTCCTCGGGCTTCGCGCAGGTGCTCAGGCCGATCGGCAGGTAGGCCGGGCAGAAGCGGAAGGCGCCGGTGAGGAGCGGCAGGAGGCCGACGAGGCCCCACCAGGACTTGCAGTAATAGCCCGCGCCGAGCACGGCGAGGCCGACGACGAGGCGGAGAATGCGGTCAATGGATCCGACGTTGGGTTTCATGTGGGGATGGATTGGGTTTGGGGTGGCGGGAAAATTCAGGGACGTGCGCCGCGGAGTGGAACGGTCTCAGGCTGACCGGTCGCATTTTTTGTCCGGCGCCGGGGCGGTCGGCGGGGGAGTCCGGCCGGCGTGCGTCATGTAGTAGATGAGCGGCACGGCCAGCGGGCTGATGACGAGGGAGGCGATGGCGCCGAAGAGGAGGGAGATGGCGAGGCCCTGGAAGATCGGGTCGGCGAGAATGACGAGGCCGCCGACCACGACGGCGAAGGCGGTGAGCATCATCGGGCGGAAGCGCACGGCGCCGGACTCGATGCAGGCCTCGGCGAGCGAGCGGCCGTGGCTGAGGCGCAGCTCGATGAAGTCGACGAGGATGATGGAATTGCGCACCACGATGCCCGCCCCGGCCATGAACCCGATCATCGACGTGGCGGTGAAGAACGCGCCCATCGCGGCATGGGCCGGCATGATGCCGACGAGGGAGAACGGGATGACGGTCATCACGATCAGCGGCGTGGTGTAGTTCTTGAACCAGCCGACCATGAGCATGTAGATCAGGATGCACACGGCGCCGAAGGCGAGGCCGAGGTCGCGGAAGACCTCGAGCGTGACCTGCCACTCGCCGTCCCACTTCAGGGCGGGCTCGCTCCCGTCGGTGGGCATGGCGGCGTTGTAGAGCTGGACGTGCGGCTGCGTGCCGCCGAACTCGCGGCCGTCGAGCTTGGCGAGCGCCCGGTTCATCTGGAAAATGGCGTAGACCGGGCTCTCCACCACGCCGGCGACGTCGGCCGTGACGTAGATCACGTTCTGCAGGTTCTTGCGGTAGATGTTCCGGTCGCCGAGCGCCGGCTCGGCGGTGACCACCTCGCCCAGCGGGATCAACGGGGCCGCGGGGTTCAGCTCGGAGCGCACGGGGAGGGCGAGCAGGTCGCCCGGCCGGGTGCGCAGCGCGCGGGGCAGCTCGAGCACGACGGGCACGTCCTCGCGGTCCGTCGGGGTGTGGAGCAGCGTGACCGGGTAGCCCTGCACGGCGAGCTGGATGGTGCGGGCAACGGCGGCCTCGGTGAGGCCGTGGAGGGCGGCCTTCTCCTTGTCGACGCGGAAGACGGTCTTGGCCTGTTGCTCCTCGACATACCAGTCGATGTCCACGACGCCGGGCGTGGCGCGGTAGATCTCCCGGACCCGGTCGGCGAGCTTGAGGCGGGCCTCGGCGGTGGGGCCGTAGACCTCGGCGACGAGCGTCTGGAGAACGGGCGGGCCGGGGGGGACCTCGGCGACGGCGACGGCGGCGCCGTAGCGGGCGGCGATCGCGGTGAGGCGCGGGCGGATGCGCTTGGCGATGTCGTGGCTCTGCGCGCGGCGCTCGTGCTTGGGGAGCAGGTTGACCTGGAGGTCGGCGACGTTGCTGCCGCGGCGCATGAAATAGTGGCGGACCAGGCCGTTGAAATTAAACGGCGAGGCGGTGCCGGCGTAGACCTGGTAGTCCCTCACCTCGGGCTCGGTCCGGAGGGACGCGGCCATTTCGCGGGCGACGCGGGCGGTCTGCTCCAGCGTGCTGCCCTCGGGCAGGTTGAGGATGACCTGGAACTCCGACTTGTTGTCGAAGGGCAGCATCTTGACCTTGACCGCGCCGATCCCGACGAGGCCCATGGCGCCGACGGTGGCGGCGGCGACCCCGCCGAGGAACGCCCAGCGCCACGCGCGGTGGGCGAGCAGCGGGCGCATGACGCGCTGGTAGAGGCGGGTGAAGGTGTTCTCGGAGATCGGCTCGTCGGCGGCCTCCTCCTCCTCGGTGAGCGGGGCGTCGACAAAGGCGGCGGCGTCGCCGGTGGCCGGGGCATGGCCGCGGAGGAGCTTGAGCGCGGCCCACGGCGTGACGGCGAAGGCGACGAGCAGGGAGAAGATCATCGCGGCGCTCGAGCCGATGGGGATCGGGCGCATGTAGGGGCCCATCAGGCCGCTGACGAAGGCCATGGGGAGGACGGCGGCGATGACGGCCCAGGTGGCCAGGATGGTGGGGTTGCCCACCTCGTCGACGGCCTCGACCGCGATCTGGAGCAGGCGCTTGCGGCGGCAGCTCGGCAGGCCGAGGTGGCGGACGATGTTCTCCACGACCACGATCGCGTCGTCGACCAGGATGCCGATCGAGAAGATCAGCGCGAAGAGCGTGATGCGGTTGAGCGTGTAGCCGTAGAGGTAGAACACGAGCAGCGTGAGGCCGAGCGTGACCGGGATGGCGAGCAGGACGACGAGCGACTCGCGCCAGCCGAGGAAGAGGAGGATGAGCACGGCCACGCCAAAGACGGCGATGCCCATGTGGAGCAGGAGCTCGTTGGATTTTTCCGAGGCCGTCGCGCCATAGTCGCGGGTGACGGAGACCTGGATGTCCGCGGGGATGAGCGTGCCCTGGAGGCCGTCGACCTTGGCGAGGACGGCGGCGACGACGTCCACCGCGTTGGCGCCCGGGCGCTTCGCGAGGCTGAGGGTGACGGCGGCCTCCTCGGCGCCGGCCCCGGCGCCGCCGCGGCCGAAGAGGACGTAGTCGGAAGGCTCGGCGGCCGTGTCACGGATGCGGGCGACGTCGCGGAGGTAGACGGGGCGGCCGGCGAAGACGCCGATCACGACGGCGCCGACATCGCGGGCGTCGCGGAAGAAAGTCCCGGTCTGCAGGAGGGTCTCCTGGTTGGCGGCGGCCTGGGCGCCGGTGTGCGTCTGGGCATTGGCCTGCTGGAGCATCGGCACCAGGTAGGTGGCGCTGAGGTTGCGCGAGGCGAGGCGGGCGGGGTCCAGCTCCACCCGGATCTGGCGGTGCTGGCCGCCGATCAGCGTGGTCTCGGCGACGGCCGGGAGGGCCTTGACGACGTCGTCCACCTGGGCGGCGACGCGGCGGAGCGTGGCGTGGTCGTAGCGCGCGCTGTGGAACGTGAGGGCGAGGACCGGCACGTCGTCGATCGTGCGCGGCTTGACCAGCGGCGGCGTGACGCCGAGGGGGATGCGGTCGAAGTTGGCCTGGAGCTTCTGGTTCAGCCGGATGAGCGCGGCCTCGAGGTCGGTGCCGACCTGGAACCGGACGACGGTCAGGTTGGCGCCCGGGCTGGCGGTGGAGTAGAGGTATTCGACCCCGGGGATCTCCCAGAGGAACTTTTCCATCGGCCGGGTGACGCGGTTTTCCACCTCGGTGGCGGAGGCCCCGGGCATGGCGACGAGCACGTCGATCATCGGCACCTTGATCTGCGGCTCCTCCTCGCGGGGGAGCATCAGGATCGAGAAGACGCCGAGGAGGAGCGAGGCGGCGACCGCGATGGGCGTCAGCTTGGAGTTGATGAAGAGCGCCGCCATGCGCCCGGCGAAGCCGGGGCGCGTCGGGTCGGGCCGGGGAGAGGTGGCGGGGGAGCTCACGGGAGGATTTCGAGGGTTTGGCCTTCGCGCAGACCGGCGGGCGGGCGGACGACGACGCGCTCGCCGGCGTCGAGCCCGGAGACGACCTCGCAGCGTTCCCCGTCCACGGCGCCCGACTTCACGAGGCGCAGGACGGCGCGGTGGTCGGCCCCGGCGACAAAGACCCGCTCCATCTGGCCGAGGACGGACAGGGCGGAGGTGGGAATCAGGAGGGTGCGGACGGGGGCGCCGGCGACCTGGACGCGGGCGTACTGGCCGGAGCGCACGGCGAGGCCGGGGGGCACGGTGAGCTTGGCGAGGACGCTGCGCGCGGTGGCGTCGGCCGCGGAGGAAAGCTCGGCGAGGGGGGCGGAGAAGGCGAGGCGGGCGGCGGGCACGGTGACGGCGAGGGCGGTGCCGGGGACCAGCCCGGAGGCGAGCGAGTCGGGCACGGCGACCTCGACCTGGAAGGCGTCCGTGCCCTCCAGCTCAAGCAGGGGGTAGCCGGGCGAGGCGAAGTCGCCGGCCTGGGCGAGCGTGCGCGCGACGACGCCGGCGAAGGGCGCGCGGACCTCGGCGTAGCCGAGCATGACCTCGGCCTCGCGGACGAGGGCCTGGGTCAGGGCGAAGCGGTCCTCCAGGCCGCGCACCAGGTCGGCGGTGCTGGCGCCCTTGCCGAGCAGGTCGCGCTCGCGGTCGAGGTCGCGGCGGGCGGAGTTCAACTGGGACTGCGCCTGGGCGAGGCGGGCGGTGATTTCGCCGGCGGAGATCTGCACGAGGAGATCGCCGGCGGCGACCCGCTGGCCGAGGGTGACGGGCAGCGCGGTGATGGCGCCCATGACCTTGGCGGCGAGCTGGGCGCGCTGCACCGGGCGGACGGTGCCGGTGACCTCGGTCAGGGCGGGGCGGTCCTCGGCCTGGGCGACGGCGAGCTGGACCCGGACCGGCGGCCGGGCGGCGGCGGCGAGCGCCGCGTCGGGGGCGGCGGGCTTGGCGCAACCCGCGAGGAGGGCGAGGGCGGCGGTGGGAAGAAGCGCGGAGAGTTTCATGGTGGGAAAAAGCGGGGGTGGGCGGGAATCAGGCGGGCGGCAGGGGGGTGAGGCCGAGCGCGCGGCGCAGCTCGACCAGGGCGAGGCGCTCGTCGGCGGCGGCGGCGGTGCGGCGGAGACGGGCCTCCAGCAGGCGGCTCTCCGCGCCGATCAGGTCGGCGATCAGCAGGGCCTCCTTCTCGAAGCGGGCGCGGCTGAGCGCGGCGCTTTCGGCGGCCTGCTCGACGGCGCGGGCCGAGACGGCGAGGCGCTCCACCGCGTCGAGGTGCGCGAGGCGCGCCTGCTCGACCTCGAGGTCGATGCCGAGGGTGGCCTTGCGGAGCATCTCCCGCACCTCGGCGAGTTCGGCGCTGCTCTGGCGGATCTTCCCGGCGGTCTGGCCGCCGTCGAAGACGTTGAGGTCGACGGAGAGGCCGGCCAGCCAGCTGTCCCCGTGGCGGTCCGTTTTCGCGCCCTGGTCGTACTGGTAGCTGGCGAAGGCGTTGACGGTGGGGCGGTGGCCGCCGCGGGCGGCGGTGACCATGGCCTCGGCGGCGCGGACGCGGGCCTGGAGGCCGCGCAGCTCCGGCCGCTGGGAGCAGTCGCCGAGGTCGGGGGCGGACAGCCGCGCGAGGGCGGGATCCGACGCCAGCAGCTCGACGGGTTCGCCGGTGGCCTCGAGGCCGAGGATGAACTGGAAGGCGCGGGCGGCGAGGGCGGCGCCGTGCCGGGCGGAGGAGAGGGCCCCGCGGGTCTGGGCGAGCTGGACCTCGAGGCTGAGCAAGTCGGCCTTGAGGAGCTGGCCGGCCTCGAAGCGGGCGCGGGCGGCGGTGACGGCGGCCTCGTAGGCGCTGACGCCGCCGGCGACGGCGGTGACGGCCTCGCGGGCCTGGTGGAGGGTGAGGGCGGCGCGCACGACCTCGGCGATGAGGCGGTGGTGGGCGGCGCCCAGGTCGAGGGCGGCGGCCTCGGCGCCCGCCTGGGCGGCGGCG
>CAIKTR010000165.1 GCA_903830425.1 uncultured Opitutia bacterium | reverse complement strand
GCGCGGCGCGGGCTGGCGCAGCTCATCCCGGCGCTGGCGGCGCACCGGCGGCGCGGCCTGCGGGCCCACGCGACCCCGGGCGCGGCGATGCAGCTGTGGGTGCACACCTTTCAGGAGCTGAGCCTGCGCGACGGGCCGGCGTGGGAGCTGCCCGCCACGCTGCTGCGCCCGCCGGACGCGGCGGGCGTGCTGGTGTTCTTCGACGAGCGCGGGCGCTGGACGGCGCTGCAGCAGTGGGGCTGGCTCAATCGCGCGGCGGGCGTGTTCAGCCGCGGGGGGCGGCCGCGCGCGGTGCTGACGGTGGACCTGCCGGGGTGGGGCGACACCCGGCCGCTGCCGTCACCCTACGATGTCGTCGGCTGGGGCGGGGTGGACCGCTGGAGCGGCTACCTCAGCGCCGCCACGGGCGAGTCGGTGATGGCGCTGCGCCTGCGCGAGGCGGTGCGGGTGGTGGACTGGGTGCAGCGCACCTGGCGCACCCCGGCGTCCCGCATCGTGGTCGGCGGCCACGGCCTCGGGGCGACGGTGGCCGGGCTGGCGGCGTGCCTGCACGGCCGGCTGGGCGGGGTGCTGCTGCTCGACCCCCTCGCGGAGTTTGCCGGGCTGGCGACCGCGCGGCGGGCCGTCTGGCCGCACGACGCGTATTTTCCCGGCATCCTCGCCGCCGCCGACCTGCCCGAGGCGCTGGCCCTGCAGCCGGCCCCCGTCCTCGTCGTCGGCGCGCGCGACGCGCAGGGCCGCCCGCCCGGGGCGCGCCGGGTGTTTCACGGCCGCCACGTCACCGTCGTGCCCGGGCGCTTTTCCCCGGCGCGCGAGGCCGACGTCCTCCGCTGGCTCCAGGCCCGGACCTGACCCGTCATGACCCCGCCCCCACTCATCGCCGGCGCCCCGCCCGCGCTGGCCGGCCCGGAGGCCCGCGGATGAGCGCGTTCTCCGCCGAGGGGGCGGCCGGCCGGCTGCTGCGCTACCTGCGGACCTGGCAGGCGCCGGACGGCGCGCTGCACGGCGTGCACACGCACCCGGTGTGGCGCATCCACCCGGCGGTGCTGGAGGACCACTACACGGGCTACTCGGCGTGGGGCGCGCCGGGGCTGCTCGGGCTCGCCGACCTGGCGGCGCACACGCGCCTGCCGGCGGTCGAGGCGGCGGGGCGCGACTGGGTGCGCTACGTCCTCACGACCTTCCTGGCCAACGAGCGCTGGGACTGCTGCGGCGCGGAATTCGGCCGGCGGTTCAACGATGCGGCCGTGGACAACTTCCTGCAGGACCTGAGCCTGTCCTATTATGCCCGGGTCGCCGCGCACACGCTCACGGCGGAGGACCGGGCGCGCATCGGCGACCGGGTGCGGCGCAACCTCGAGAGTTATCTGCGCGCCGCCGGCCGTCCGGAGGCGGAGGGGCATCTGCTGGTGGGCACGGTCAACCAGGACTGCGCCGGCCTCTGGGCGATGGGGGAGTGGATGCAGACCTTCGGGGCGGACGCCCGCTGGCGCGATCTGCTGCTGCGCGGCCTGCACGCCCACCTGCGCGAGCATTTTGTGCCGGGCCTGCCCGACGCCGAGAGCGGCGGGATGCTGCGCGCGACCACGCTGCCGGACTACCTGGAACCGGCGGAGTATTACGGGGTGATCCTGCCGGCCTACCTGCACGGCTGGCGGCTCAGCGGCGACTCCGTCCTGCTGCAGGCGGCGGTGCAGCTGGCGCGGCACGTGATGCGCCACGCCTGGCGCGACGACCGCGGCTGCCTGCGGCTGCACCGCACCTGCGACCGGGTGCAGGGCGCGTGGCGCGTCAGCCAGTCGCCGATGCTGGTGGCGGGCGGCGGGCTCTTCCTCCGCGCGCTGCGCGAGCTGGCCGCGGTCACGCCGCTGCCGGAGGCCGCGCCCTTCCTGGCCGCGATGGACGGGACGCTGGCGCACTACCAGAACGACTACGGCTTCATCGTGGCGGCCACGGAATGGCACGACGACTACGACCTGCTCTGCGGCACGGTGTGGGAGGCGCACGACCTGGCGTATCTGGGCGCCCGGGTGGCCGACGCCGGGGCGTTTCAGGCCGCGCTGGAGGCGCCGGCGCCGGACCTCGGGATCGTCATCGGCTGGCACGACCTCTGGGTCGAGAGCGCGCGCCAGTGGTCGCTGCTCCGGCCGTGGTCCTATGGTTTCAGCTACACGGGCGACAAGCACGGGGCCGAGGGGGCGACGGCGATCCCGGCGTGGGGCCACCCCAAGCGGCCGGAGATCCCGTTCCGCCCCGAGGTCAAGGTCCGGATGGTGGGCAACGAGCTGGTCATCCGCGCGCCGGACTACCCGGCGATCGCGGTCACCTCGATCTACGGCAAGCCGTGGTCGCGCGAGGCCTGAGCCCGGGGCGGCCGGCTCACGGCTGGCGGGTGGGCGGGGGCGCGAACGGGAACGGGACGGCGGAGAGGCCGCGGCCGGGGGTCTCGCGCCAGCACACGATCTCCGGGTCGAGCCGCGGGACGGGCGGGGTGGGGCCGGCGGGCCAGCCGACGACGATGGGCATGACGGCGGTGTAGCGGAGGGGGATGCCGAACTCGTGCTTCACTTCCGGCAGGTTGAGCCAGGGGCGGGCGAAGCCGATGGGGCAGGTGCCGAGGCCCATCCCGTGCGCGGCGAGCATCAGGTTTTGCGCGGCGAGGCAGCAGTCCTCGATGGGATCGAAGCGCGCGGGCTTCGCGTAGATCACGATCAGGGTGCTGGCGTGGTGAAAGACATTATACCCGGGATGGCTGATCGTGTCCGACAGATGATGCAGCGCGAGGTCGCGGGGCAGGTTGGCCTGCAGGTAGACCTTGGCCTGCTCGGACATCCGGTTCAGCAAGTCGGGGTCCCGGAAGAGGCCAAAGGCCCAGGGCTGCTGGTTGACCGCGCTGGGCGCCTGCCGGGCGGCTCGGAGCAACTGCTCGATGGCGGGCGTGGGCACCGGGGCATCGGTGTAATGGCGCACGGCGCGCCGTTGGTAGATGGCGTCGTTGAGTTCCATGGGGTGGCCGTTGGGCGGTCGGCGCCGCTTATTGTCCAGGGGTGGGACGGGGAATCGAGCTGGCGGGCGGCGCGGCCGGCCGGTCCGGCCGCGGGCGGGACTATTTCTTCCCGGATTTCGACGGCGGGCTGGGAATGATCAGGACGGGGCAGTGCGCTTTTTTCAGCACGCCCTGGGTGGTGCTGCCGACGATGAGGTCGTAGAAGGCCCCGTGGCCGTGCGACCCCATGACAATGTAATCGGCCTGGGCGGCTTCGGCCTGGGCGAGGATGGTCGGCACCGGCTCGCCGGTGGCCCGCGTGGTTTGCGCCTGCGGCTCGGCGTTCGGGTACTGCCGGCCCAGCTCCGCGAGTTTGCGGTCCGCGTATTTCTCCCCCGCCACCACCGCGGCGGCCAGCTGAGCGGGGTCGAAGGCGTAATACTCGTTCATCATCACGGGGGGCGGCTGCACGACATGCAGGAAGACCAGCCGGCCACCGATGAGCTGGGCGAGGGTCCGGGCCGCCTCACCCACCCGTGCAGTCGTCGTCGAGAAATCGACGGGAACCAGAACGGTTTTCATGGTAGCCGACGGTAGTCCCGACCCCCCGGGGGTGCTGCGCGGATTTTGCTCACTAGCAGGCGGAATTTGCACCTGCGCCGAGCGGAGACGGGCGGCGCCCGGGAGGCCGGCGGCGCCCGGGCGGCCGGGTCCGGCGCGGGCTCGTTTCGCCTTCGACACGCCGTGCTTTTCCCCCTCAGGTTCCCCCCCGTGACCGTCCCCCCCGCCGTCCCGCCGTCCGATTCCCCGCCCGTCCCCGGGCCGCGCCGGCGCTGGCAGGCGGGCACGCTCACGTACACGGCGGGCGGCCTGGCGGTGCTGTTCTGCTGGATGCTGTGGGGCGACTTTGCCTGGCAGCTGAAGGAGCGGGCGGCGCCGCCCGTGGTGCAGCTTCTGCTGCGGAAGTTCCAGGCCTCGGATTTCCTGACGGGGCTCTTTCTGCTCTCGCTGCCGGCCGCGGTCGGCCTGTTCCTCGGGCCGCTGATCAGCTATCGGAGCGACCGGCACCGCGGGCGCTGGGGCCGGCGCATCCCGTTCCTGCTGATCACCTCGCCAATCGCGACGCTGGCGATGTGCGGGCTGGCGTTCAGCCCCTGGATCGGGACGGCGCTGCATGCGCGGATGGGCTGGGCGCCGGCCTCGCTCCACCTGACGGTCATCGTGGTGCTGGGCCTGTCCTGGACGGTGTTCGAGTTTGCGACGGTGGCGGCCAACGCGGTGTTCGGCGGGCTGATCAACGACGTGGTGCCGCGCGAGGTGATCGGCCGATTTTTCGGGATGTTCCGCGCGGTCAGCCTGCTGGCGGGGATGCTGTTCAACTTCTACCTGATCGGGCACGCCAAGGAGCACTTCCTGCCGATCCTGGCGGGCATCGGCCTGCTGTACGGCGGGGGCGTGGTCCTGATGTGCCTGCGGGTGAAGGAGGGGGACTATCCGCCGCCGGAGCCGCCGGCCCCGGGCCAGCGGCCGGGCCTGGTGGGCGCGGTGCGGACCTATGCCCGGGACTGTTTTTCCCGGCCCTACTACCTGTGGGTCTTCGCCTCGATGGCCCTGGCGCAGCTGGCGTTCTCGCCGGTCAACCTGTTCTGCGTGTATGCGGCGGAGAGCTTCGGCCTGTCGATGTCGACCTACGGGCGGTACCTGGTCGCGGCCTATGCCGGCTCGCTCCTGCTGGCGTATCCGCTCGGCTGGATGGCGGACCGGTTCCACGCGGTCCGGATGGCGCTGGGCACGCTGGCGGTGTATGCGGCGGTGATGGCGGTGGGCTACTTCGGCATCGTGGGCCCGGCGAGCTTTGGCGCGGTCTTTTTCGCGCACGTGCTGCTGTCGGGCTGCTACTTCACGGGGGCGGCGGCGCTGGGGCAGATGCTGTTCCCGAAGATGAAATTCGCGCAGTTCGCCTCGGCCGGCAACCTGATCCTGGCCTTGGGCAACATCGGGTTCGGGCCGGCGATGGGCCTGCTGCTCGACCAGCTGGGCCATGACTACCGCTACACCTTCGCCGCCGGCTGCCTGCTGGCCCTGCTGGGGCTGCTGGCGGGCGTGGTGGTCTACCGGCGCTGGCTCGCGCTGGGCGGCGCCGCGGGCTACGCGGCGCCGGAATGACGGCCGCCGGCCCGCCGACCCTCCCATGCCCGCCCGCCTGCGCCGCCTCCTGACCTTTGGCTCCCCCGGGGTGGCGCTGATCGCGCTGCTGGCGGCGGCGGCGGCGCTGATCCTGTGGCTGGTCCCGGTGGCGCCGCGCGAGCCGACCCAGTTCTGGATTTTTGCGAAGCAGCACCAGGCCGTCTACCGCGACCTGCTGGTCCGGTGGAATCGCGCGCACCCCGGGGGGCACGTGGAGATGTCGCTGGTGAACGGCGCGGTGCTGGACCAGCGGCTGCTCTCGGGCTTCCTCACCGGCACGCCGGTGGCCGACGTGATGGAGGTCGAGCGCAGCATCGCCGGGCGGGCGTTCACCGGGCCGATTGCGGACGTGGGGTTCGTGGACCTCACGGAGCGCCTGCAGGCGGAAGGCCTGCTCGACGGCATCAACCGGCCCTCGCTGAGCCCCTGGACCTCGCGCGGCCACATCTTCGGCATCCCGCACGACGTGCACCCGGTGATGCTGATGTACCGGGCGGACCTGGTGGAGGCGGCGGGGATCGACGTGCGCCAGATCGAGACGTGGGACGACTATTTCCGGGTGATGGCGCCGCTGCGGCAGGACCTCGACGGCGACGGCCGGGTGGACCGCGACCTGCTGAACTATTCGGCGGCGGACCCGTACGGCACGGAGGTGCTGCTGCTGCAGGCCGGGGGCGCGATCTTCGACGCGGCGGAGCGGCCGTGCTTCGACCGGCCGGGGAACGCGGCGATCCTGGCGCGGCTGGCGACCTGGCTCACCGGGAGCCACCGGGTGAGCCGGTTCGCGGACATCAACACGGCCTCGGGGCAGCAGCTGATCGTGGACGGGCTGGTGGTGGGGGTGATGGCGCCGGACTGGCTGGCCGGCACGTTCAAGCAGCAGATCCCCGGGCTGGCCGGCAAGGTGCGGCTGATGCCGCTGCCGGCGTGGCAGCGCGGGGGCCGGCGCACCAGCGTGTTCGGCGGCACGATGCTGGCGCTGGCGAAGACCTCGCGCACGCCGGAGGTGAACTGGGAGTTTGCCAAGGCGATCTACCTGTCGCGCGAGATGGCGACGGCGCTCTACCGCTCGACCTGCATCATCTCGCCGTTCAAGGCCAACTGGTCGGACCCGGCCTACGACGAGCCGGACCCGTATTTCCGCGGCCAGCCGGTGGGCCGGCTGTATGTCGGGCTGGCCCCGCACGTGCCGGAGCGGACGTCGTCGCCCTTCAACATGCTGGCGACCCGGCGGCTGGCGAACTGCCTGACGGCGCTGGTCGCGTACGCCGAGGACCGCCGGGTCGACGAGCCGGCCGCGCTGGAGGCGGAGGCGCAGCGCCAGCTGGCCGCGGCGCAGCGGGAGTTCACCGCGCTGATCGCGCGCAACGTGTTTCTCTCCGCCCCGCCATGACCCCGCCCGTCCCGGCCGCGCCCCGCTCCGCCCCGCCGTTTCCGCGGTGGGCCCCGTGGTTCTTTGTCGCGCCGTGGCTGCTCGGCTTCGCGACGTTTGTCGCCTGGCCGCTGGGTCGCTCGCTGGTGCTCTCGTGCCTGCAGACCTACGGGCCGGGCACGACGGTCTACGTCGGCCTGGCGAACTTCCGGTACCTGCTCCACGACGAGCTGTTCTGGAAGGCGCTGGCGAACACGGTGCGGTTCACGCTCGGCTGCGTCGGGGTGCAGCTGCCCGTGGCGCTGGGGCTGGCGCTGCTGCTGAACCGGCCGTCGCTGCGGGGCCGGGCGTGGTTCCGCCTGGTCTTTTTCGCCCCCTCGCTGGTCGGCCTGGCCTTCGCGGCCCTGCTGGTCGCGCTGATGTTCGAGCGGCGCACCGGGCTGGTGGACGCGGGCCTGCACTCCCTGTTCAGTTCGTGGGACCCCGACTTCCCCTGGCTGGAGCAGTATGTGATGACCGCGCTGATCCTGGCGGCGGTGTGGCTCTATGCGGGGTTCAACATGGTCTATTTCCTGGCGGCGCTGCAGGGTGTGTCGCCGGAGCTGCTGGAGGCCGCGGCGATTGACGGCGCGGGGCCGTGGCAGCGGTTCTGGCATGTGACGCTGCCCGAGATCCGGCCGGTGGCGGGGCTGGTCGTGCTGATGTCGGTGGCGGGCAGCTTCCAGCTGTTCGAGCTGCCCTACCTCATGTTCAACACCACGGGCGACCCGGCCGGGCCGGACAACAGCGCCCTGACGGTGGTGATGTACCTGTACCAAATGGGCTTCCTCAGCGGCGACCTCGGCTATGCGAGCGCGATCGGCTGGGTGCTGGCGGTCCTGCTCATCAGCCTGGCGCTGCTCCAGCGCTGGCTCGCGCGCCGCGAGGAGTACTGAACCATGCCGCCCGCCAACCCGCCCCCCCGGCCGAGGGCCGCCGCCGCCCGCCTGCTGGACCTCCTGGTCTACGCGTTGCTGACCGGCTGCGCGGTGGTCACGCTGGTCCCGTTCGCCTGGATGGTGGCGGCGGCGCTGAAGAACCAGACCGACTTCTTCACGTCGGTCTTCCTGCCGCGGGGCGACGGCTTCCTCGGCGTGGCGTGGGACCACCTGACGCTGGACAACTTCCGGCGGCTGCTGGTGGAGCTTCCGATCCCGCGGGCGATCGTGAACTCGGTGTTCCTCTCCGCCGGGCTGAGCCTGCTGGCGACGCTGTTTTGCGCGATGGGCGGCTATGGGCTGGCGAAGTATCCGTTCCGCGGCCGGGCGGTGCTCACCACGCTGGTGCTGGGCGCGGCGATCCTCCCGCCGTCGCTGCTGCTGGCGCCGGGCTTCGAGCTGGTGTGGCGGCTCGGGCTGCTCGACTCGTACGCGGGTTTCCTGCTGCCGGGGCTGACCCCGGCCTTCGGCGTCTTCCTCTTCCGCCAGGCGATGCTGAACCGCGTGCCGGCCGAGCTGATCGAGTCGGCGCGGCTCGACGGCTGCGGCGAGCTCCGGATTTTCTTCCAGCTGGTGCTGCCCCTGGTCCGGCCGATGACGGGCGCCTTCATCATCCTGTCGTTCCTCGGGACCTGGAACAACTTCATCGGCCCCCAGCTGATCCTGCAGTCGGCGGAGCGGCAGCCGCTGGCCGTCGCGATGAACAACCTGCGCGGGGTCTACGGCACGGACTACGGCCTGGTGATGGCCGGGACGCTGGTGTCGATCGCGCCGATCATGGCGCTGTTCCTCCTGCTGCAGCGGGAGTTCATCTCCGGCCTGACGGCCGGCGCGGTGAAGGGCTAGCGGGCGGGGCTACCAGCTGGTCCAGCCGCCGTCCACCACCAGGCTGTGGCCGGTGACGTACGAGGCGCTGTCGGTGAGCAGAAAGAGCGTGGGGCCGACGATCTCGTCGCGCTGCCCGATGCGCTGCAGGGCGGTTTTGCGGTCGAGCTCCCGGATGAACGCCGGGTGCTGCTGCTGCACCTCCGGGCGGGGGAACGGGCCCGGCGTGACGCAGTTGCAGCGCACGCCGGCGGGCCCGTAGTGCACGGCGAAATAGCGCGAGAGCTGGAGCAGCGCGGCCTTGCTCGCGCCGTAGTCGACGGGGTTGGGCACCAGCGGGTCGGGGTAGATGCGCGGGTCCGGCGCGACCAGGCCGTACATGCTGGAGAACAGGACGAGGCTGCCGGAGCCGCGCGCCTTCATGCGCTCCGCGACCAGCCGGCAGAGCACGAACGTGGGGGTGAGCGCGAGGTCGCAGGTCTGGCGGAAATCCTCCGCGGACAGGGTCTCGAGGCGCTGGCCGGCGGACGAGGCGGCCACGAGGTGCACCAGGCCGTCGGGCACGCCGTGCGCGGCGAACACCGGCGCGAGCGCCGCGGGCAGTCCGGCCGCGTCCTGGAGGTCGAGGTCGAGCGGCACGGTGCGGGCCAGCGACTGCGCGCGCACCAATGCCGCGGCGCGGCCGGGGAGGTCGCAGCAGACGACCCGGGCGCATTCGGCGTCGAGCGCGGCGGTGACGGCGGAGCCGAGGTAGCCGGCGCCGCCGGTGACCCAGATGGTTTTGCCCGCGAGGGAGTGCCAGGGCTTCATTTGGCGGTGTGGCCGCCGTCAACTGGGAGGTTGGCGCCGGTGATGTAGCTGGCGGCGTCGCTGAGGAGGAAGATGACGGCCCCGGCGACCTCGCGGGCCTGGGCCAGGCGGCCGAGCATGGTGCAGCGGTTGTACCGCTCGACGAACGCGGCCGGCTGCGGGGCGCCGGGATTGTAGATGCCGCCGGGCGAGACCACGTTGACGCGGACGCCCTGGGGGCCGTAGTGCGAGGCGAGGTAGCGGGTGAGGTTGAGCATGCCGCCCTTGTGGAAGTAATAGTCGGGGGCGGTGGACATGCTGGTGCCCTCGTACAGCGAGAGGTTGCTGCCGACCGTGCCGTAGATGGAGGAGATGTTGACGATGCTGCCGGCCTGCTGCCGGGCCATGGCGTCGCCGAAGGTGCGCACGGTGGAGAAGAAGCCGGTGGCGTTGGTCTCCATCGACTCGCGCCAGAGCGCCAGGCTGTCGGCCATGGACTGCATCGGGCGGCTGACGGCGTTGTAGACGAGGCCGTCGATCCGCCCGTGCTGCGCGAGCACGCGGTCGCGGAGGCCGGTCAGCGAG
>CAIKTR010000164.1 GCA_903830425.1 uncultured Opitutia bacterium | reverse complement strand
CCCGCCGGGGCCGCCGCCAGCGCGCGGACCGCCAGCGCGGTCGCCCGCGCCAGCGAGGCCGCGCGGCGTTCCAGCACAAAGCTCCGGCGCGCATGGTAGGCCGCGAGCACGGCAAAACCCTCGGCCAGGCAGCGGCGGGCGTGCCGCCGGCAGGCCTCGGCCCCGGTCCGGACCGCGGCGTCCCCCGTCAGGAGCGACGGCAGGTCCTCCGGCCGGCCCGCGCGCCGGCGGGCCGTCAGCAGCCGCACCACCCCGCGGCCGTCCTCGATCGCGGCGGCCTGCTGCTGGGTCGTTTGCGCCGCATGCCAGCGGTAGCGCACCAGCACCTCCGGCACCGCGGCCAGCTCCCAGTGCTCCGCCGCCCGCGTGAGGAAGTCGAAGTCCGCCGTGAGCGGAAACTCCGCCCGGTAGGGCAGCTGCGCAAACACCGCGCGCCGGCCGGTGTACCCGGGCATCACCGCCGGGGCGGCATACTGCGAGTAGGCGTGCTGCGCCGCGGGGTCGACGAGGGCGAACTCGCGCCCGGTGACCACGCCCTGCGCGTCGATGCGCTCGGCCAGCGAGGAGACGAGCCCCAGCCGCGGGGCGGCGCGGAGGGCGGCGACCTGGCGCTCCAGCCGCCGGGGCAGCGCAAGGTCGTCGTAGTCCAGCAGCGCGATGAACTCCCCGCTCGCCGCCGCCACGCCCGCGTTGTGGCCGGCGGCGATCCCGGCGTTGTGCGGCAGCCGCACCCAGCGCAGCCGCGGATCCCGGCCCAGCTCGCCCAGCGCCGCGGGCGCCAGGCCCGTGCCATTGTCCACCAGCACCAGCTCGAGGTCGCGCAGCGTCTGGCCCAGCAGGCTCGCGATCGCCGGGCGCAGGTACGGCGTGTCGCGGTGGAAGACCATCAGCGCGGAGACAACAGGCATCGCGCGGGACCGTGGCCGGCCGCCGCCGCGCTGGCAAGCCGCGGTCGCCGGACTGTTCCGGGATTGCCTTGCCGGGGGGGGGCCTGTTGTTTCCCGCCTTCGCCGTGAACCTGCCCTCGCCCACCGACTACATCCGCGTCTTCAAGCCGACGACGCGCGGGCGCTGGGACTGGCTCACGCCCGTGGCCCTCGTCGGGCTGAGCCTGTTCGGCGTCGCCTTCATCTACAGCGCGCAATACTCGGTGCACGGCAGCAACTGGCTGACCCAGCTCGTCTGGCTGACCGCCGGGGCCGTTCTTTACGGGGTCGTCTCGCTGGTCGACTACCGGTTCTGGCTCAGTGTAACACACTGGTTTTACGGTCTTTGTCTACTGCCGCTCGTGCTGGTGCTGCTGCCGGGGGTCGGGACCGAGGTCTACGGCTCGCAGCGCTGGCTGAACCTGGGGTTGTTCTCCTACCAGCCCTCGGAGACGGCCAAGATCGCCGTGCTGCTGATGACCGCCAGCCTGCTCATCCGCTCGGAAGTCGGCACGGTGCGGCAGTCGCTTGAGGTGCTGGGGAAATTGGCCCTTGCCGTGGGTGCACCCATGTTCTTGATCTTGCTACAGCCCGACCTGAAGTCAGCAATCGTGCTCCCCCCGATGGTTTTTTCCATGCTCTATGTCTCGAAGCTCTCCACGCGGTTTTTCGCGGCGGCTTTGGGGGCGTTTCTGCTCATCCTGGCGGTCGTGGCGACGGATACCCTAAGCTACAAGCACTTTATGGAGTCGCGCGGCTACTCCTACCTGAGCAACAAGGGCAGCTACGAGGCCCAGACCTGGGTGCCCCTGCACGACTACCAGCGCAACCGCATCATCTCCTTCGTCTGGCCCGACCAGATCGACCCGATGGGCGTGGGCTGGAACCAGCGGCAGTCGCTCATCTCGGTCGGCTCCGGCGGTCTCACCGGCAAGGGCTGGACCGAGGGCACGCAGGCCCAGCTCGGCTACCTGCCCCGCTCGGTCGCGCATAACGATTTTATCTTCTCGGTCATCGCCGAGGAAAAAGGATTTTTGGGAAGCCTCACGGTTCTCGGTCTGTTTGGTCTGGTATTGTGCAACGGCATTCGCATCGCTGGTCTCGCCCGGGACCGGTTCGGCACCCTGCTCGCCCTCGGCGTCACGGTGCTGTTCGCGGTGCATGTGTTCGTGAACATTGCCATGACCATCGGACTCGTGCCCATCACGGGCATACCACTTCCCTTCATCAGCTACGGTGGCTCCTTTGTGCTCAGTTGCTGCTTGCTGCAAGGACTGGTCCAGAGCGTCTATCGCTTCAGGAAGGATTTCACATGAAATTGCTTCTTCGCGCTAACGACCGCTCTGCCGGAATTTCCTGCGCCGCAACGAACGCGCCCGGGGGCCCCGTGATAACCCAACACGACACCCACCATGAGCGATTCCCCGCAACCCTCGCCCGGCACTCCGCCGGACGTCGCCCAAAAATATGACGCCGAGCTCGTCAACCCTCCCGCCGCCGGCGAGAGCCAGCCGGTCAGCGCCGCCGATCTGAAGGCGGGCGCCGCCGAGCGCGCCCAGCAGCGACCGCTGCTCCAGAAGATCCTCGCGGTCTTCAAGAAGGAGAAGGGCTCGTACCGCGAGCTCATCATCAATTCCGAGCCCCTCGAGAAGCGCGTCGCGCTCCTCGTCGACGGCCGCCTCGAGAAGTTCGAGATCGAGCGCGAGTCCGACAACCGGATGGTCGGCGGCATCTACAAGGGCCGGATCAAGAACCTCGACCCCGGCCTCAAGGCCGCCTTCGTCGACATCGGCTACACCAAGAACGCGTTCCTGCACTACTGGGACATGCTCCCGGCCGCCGCCGACTCCTCCGTCGAGGTCGTGCGCGTCAACAAGAAGAAGAACGCCCCCGCCCGCACCGCCGAGCCCACCGTCAAGGACATCCCCGGCCTCTACCCGCCCGGCACCGACATCGTCATCCAGGTCACCAAGGGCCCGATCGGCACCAAGGGCCCGCGCACCACGACCAACCTCTCGCTCCCCGGCCGCTACCTCATCCTCACCCCGTTCAGCGACGGCTGCGGCATCTCGCGCAAGATCGAGGACCCGCAGGAGCGCAAGCGCCTCAAGACCCTGATCAACGAGCTGACCATCCCCGAGGGCATGGGCGTCATCGTCCGCACCGCCGGCGAGGGCAAGAAGGCCCGCTACTTCGTCCGCGACCTGCACATCCTGCTGAAGACCTGGCAGGACATCACGACCAAGCTGCAGAACGACCGCGCGCCGGCCTGCCTCTACCAGGAGCCCGACCTGGTCGAGCGCACCGTGCGCGACTTCCTCACCGAGGAGGTGGACCGCGTGCTGATCGACAACCCGCAGGACCACGCGCACACCCAGCAGCTGGTCGCCCAGATCTCGAAGCGGTCGGCGAGCAAGATCGCCTGCTACAACGACAGCATCCCGATCTTCGAGCGCTTCAACATCGAGCGCCAGATCGAGCAGACCGGGCAGCGCAAGGTGCCGCTCCCGTCCGGCGGCGAGATCGTGATCGACGAGACCGAGGCCCTGATCTCGATCGACGTGAACACCGGCTCGCACAAGTCCCGCGGCGGCGACGAGAAGAACGTGATCTACGCCGTCAACCTCGAGGCGGCCTCGGAGGCGGCGCGCCAGATCCGGCTGCGCAACCTCGGCGGCCTGCTGATCATCGACTTCATCGACATGAAGGAGCGCCGCCACCGCAACGCCGTCTACGAGAAGATGGTGGAGGAGATGTCCCAGGATAAGGCCAAGAACCACATCCTGCCGATCTCGACGCTCGGCATCCTGCAGATGACCCGCCAGCGCCAGCAGGAGTCGCTCTCGTCCAACCTCTACACCGACTGCCCGTACTGCCGCGGCCGCGGCATCGTGAAGAGCGCGACGACCATGTCGGTCGAGCTGCAGCGCAAGCTCTCCTCGATCGCGCGCCGCCTCCAGCTGCGCAAGGACGGCAAGGAGTACTCGCTGCGGGTGCTGGTGCACCCGAGCATCCTCGAGCGGCTGCGCAGCGAGGACGCCGAGCTGCTGGTGCGCGTCGAGAAGCTCTTCGGCGTGAAACTGGCCTTCCGCGCGGACCTCAACTACCACGTCGAGAACTTCAAGATCATCAACGCCGTGACCGGCGAAGAGTATCGCTGATGGTGGTTCGAGGGGTTAATTCCGTTTTTCGGGGTTAATTCTGTTTCCCGAGGCTTCAATTCTGTTTTCGAGACCCGGCCCCATAAGGCCGGGTCTTTTGCTTCATAACACCTGCGGTCACGCGGCGGGGGCGAAGGCCTCCTTGAGCACGGCCTGGAGGAGGTGGGCAGCGTGGGTGCGAGAATGCTCGATCTCCGCCTCCAGCGACACGGGCCCATGCGACCAAGCGGCCAGCTCAGAAATATCCAGATTCCATTCAGTCGGCCGTCCCGTTACGAAAATAGCGCGCATGATCAAAGCGGTGATTTTCGATCTGGATAGTTGTCTGGCCGCGGCTGACGAAGTGGGCAGCGACCTCTTCGCTCCGGCCTTTCGGGCGATTCGTTCCGCCAACCGAGGCGAAGTCGCCGAAGACCAGCTCCAAGCCGCCTTTACCGACTGCTGGCGATTCCCCTTTGATTTCATCGCCGGAAAATACGGATTTTCGGCCCAAATGCGTCGGGCCGGATTTGACGCTTTTGGCCAAGTGGAAGTCCTTCAGCCGATGCGCGGGTATGGCGACCTCAATGCGCTGGTTGAAATTCCGGCCATGCTCTTTTTGGTCACATCGGGCTTTCGACGCTTGCAGGAGAGCAAAGTCAGGGCGCTCAAAATTGCGCCGCTGTTCGCCGAAATTCACGTCGATGCGATCGATGAGGCTCAGCCCAAGGGGAAGCTCCCGGCGTTCGAGGCGATATTGACGAAGTATCGCCTTTCGCCGGCTGAGGTTTGGGTGGTCGGCGACAACCCCGATTCCGAGATCGCGGCCGGCAATCAACTCGGGATGACCACGATTCAAATTCTGCGTCCCGGCGTGCCGGCCTCTTCCGCTGCGGCCCACCGCATCAAAGACCTGCACGAATTGAAGACGATCGGAGCTGCGTTCTCTCCCGCCGGACCCTAATGGGATAAATGTCCATGCCCTTCCTCTACGCGCTGCTCACGGTCCTCGCTTGGGGCATCTGGCTGATTCCTTCTCAGAACGTAAAGTTCAGCGGCCAGCAGGTCCGAACTTTCTATGTCGCCGCCGCGAATCTTCTCATCGCAGCACTGTTCACCGCAGCGCAGGGTTTCGGCCAGGTCACGGCGGAGGTATTCTGGCTGCCGTTTTGGGGAGGAGTGGTTTGGTCCTTGGGCGGTTGGGCCGCTTTTTCCGCCACGGAAAAACTGGGGCCCGTGCGGGCCTACGGCATTTGGGCTCCACTGAATATCGTGGTGAGTGTCGCGCTGGGAGCGATTCTGCTGCATGAGTTCGTGTCGCTGTCGGGCCGTGCCTGGATAACCCTATTCGGCTCGGTTGCTCTCATCGTCGTGGGCGTGCTGACGATCATATTTTCGCCAGCAGGCGCGAAGGGAGCCCATTTACCTAAGGCATCGTTGCCGGGCTTCGCCTGCGCGGTGGCAGCCGGGATTCTTTGGGCGGTCTACTACATCCCGATCAAGCTTTCACACGTCTCCATGTGGATCGCCGCATTTCCGCTGGCCTGCGGCATGTTGGTCGGGTGTGCCGTGATTGTGCTTTTTTCGCGGCAGACCTTGAAACTGGACAACGGGAAAGCCTACGGGCGCGCCGTGTCCAGCGGCGTGCTCTGGGCGCTGGGAAATTACGGCATGCTGCTGATGGTTGACACGCTCGGCGCGGGCAAAGGATTCACCTTCTCACAACTCGCGCTGGTGGTGAATGCCCTTTGCGGGATCTACGTGCTGAAGGATCCCAAACCAAATACCCGTGCGGCCTACCTCGCCATTCTAGGATGCGCCATCGCAACCACTGGGGCCATCGTGCTGGGAACAATCAAGTGACCGCCTCTTGGCCGGCCCGAGCTCCCGACTGCCGGCCGCCCTAACGAGGGGACCTGACGTGCGGAGCGTGCGCGCCGCTCGTCAACGGGCTACGCGATGCCGGCAACCGCCACCCCTGCCTTAATGAGACTCCCCGAAAACAGAATTAAATCTGAGCCCTCGCGGAGACTTGGCAGACGATCCGTGAGTTGCGAAGCGCGGAAGAACAGAATCAACCCCAGCTACCATGCGTTTTTGTATGGTGACATTAAATCCGTGTTGGTGACACGTATTCCGTGATGCTGACATGAATTCAATGCGCCGCTGACACGAATTTCGTGTCACCGAGATCCCCTCCAGCCCGCTGCGCGCCACTTGGCCCGGCGGGCTTTTTTTGGATTCTATTTGCAGATCCGGCACCGGCCAGAACGAAGCCACCTGAGCGGGCTGACCAGCACCGGTCAGCATCCCGGGCCCCCGTCACCGCTTCATCGCGTGGGCCGGGCACTCCCGGTCCCGGAGACTACTGGTGGGGCCTGGCGCAGCGCCCGTTCCAACCCATAAAGAGCAGGCTTGGGCGCAAGCATCGCATCGAACGGCAAGGCGGCTCCGTAGCCCCGATAAAAGTTCGGAACCCATGAGCGGGCATCGGTGAGACCCCAGACCATAAATGTCCTGCAGGCCGGCTGTCGCAGAACCACCGCCAGCAAGTCGTGCTCGAGAGTTGCCTGTTTTTCCAGATTAGCAGCGCTGGCGGGCAAGTGCAGCCGGGCATCGAATTCCGTGACGGCCAGTTCGAGTCCGAGGTCCGCCAGTCGCTGCAGGTTGGCTGCCACGGCTTCGAGATTCGGAGGTGCCGCAACATCAAAATGGCATTGCAGGCCCACGCCATTGATTGGCACGCCCTGCTGTTTCAGGTCGCGCACGAGCTTATAGACTGCGTCTGACTTCGGGCTGAGATCCTCCGCACCGTAGTCATTGTAGAACAGTTTTGCCTGCGGGTCAGCCTCATGAGCGTAGCGAAAAGCGAGCGCGATGTATTCGGGACCGATGGTCTCGAGCCAAAATGATTGGCGCAGCGGTGCTCGCGAGGCGTTGGTGACGGCTTCGTTGACGACATCCCATTGGAAGATTTTCCCGCGATAGCGGCCCATGACGGTGAAGATGTGGACCCGCATCAGCTCCCTGGCCTGTTCTGCCGTGTAATGGGCGGCCTTGAGCCAATCCGGCAACTGGTGATGCCAGACCAGCACATGGCCGCGGACCTTCAGCCCGTGCTCGGCGGCAAAATCCACCAGCGCGTCCGCCCGGCTGAAATCGTAAAATCCGGGCCGCGGGGAGAGCGGCCCGAACTTCAGGTCATTTTCCGCCACGATCGTATTGGCGTAGGCGAGCAAAGTTTCGCGGTAAGCGGCATCGGTGCGGACGACCCCCGCACTCGTGGCGACTCCGAAGTTGAGCCCTGCAGCCGTGGCCAGCGGGCGGAGGGCGGGCACGACTGGTGACGCCCCGAACAACACGGAGCAACTGCCGAATAGGAGAAGGGATGCGAGGCGCATAGGTTATGGGAAACGATCAAGGCTTGAGGGTCAAAATCCCTTGGACTGTTTTGGGCACCCCGCGCACCAGCCCGCGGCCTTGCTCGTTTTGTGTCTGAGACAGGTATGTAACGCGACCGCAGGTTGTCGATCCGGACCTGGCTTAGGTCCCGTCGCGGGGCCTTATTTTGCTTCATCCAGTCCTCGCCTCAACGCTGACCGCTGGGGGTCGCGCTCCTTGATTTGCGTAGCAACCGGCCGGCACGGGGTCGGCACAGAATTCTGTTTTCGAGGCCCGGTCCCGCCAGACCGGGTCTTCGATTCAGCCAAAATGGAATCGGTCTCCCCGCCGATCCAGCCGTGAGGTTGGCGCGTCGGCGAACCTCACCGGTGATGAACTGGGCGGAACCGGACAGTTCCGCTCACTGGGAGCGCGGCCGCAATAATGCGGGGCCCGCTGCCCCAACAGAACCGAGCAGTGCGCCGATCAGTCCGAGGGCGATCGCGAATTCAAGCACCTCGCCCCACTGCCCGAAATGCGGCCTGCCCCTGATCCATCCGATCAATTCGTCAACGGCGCCTCCCTTTATCACCAGCAACGTAATCTCGCCGACGAGCACTCCGGCAAGCGCGCCACCTCTGATTCTGCTTCCTGCGGAATAAGTGCGCTCCGTCGATTGTCCCCGCCACCAACTGATGAGCGCACCCCAAATCAGGCAGTTGCTCAGCAGCAGTGCCACGACGGGACCTGGGATGCCACCCCGCCAGGCAAAGGGGACCGCGATCACTGTTGCCAGCCAATAGCCAGCGAAGAGCGCCGCCACCCCTCGATGATGAGCAATTTCTTTCCAGAAATCCTCCATGTTTACAGGATGGCAGATCAAATAATTACTTGCTGCGCATTCGTTGGCATTTCTGTCGCTACTTGCGGGTGGGTCCTAGCCGCGTGAATGGGTGGTATGATCAATGGGAAATGTCCTACGCACATCGCCGGGAAGAGTGCGCCGCTATCGTGCGGGGCCGATTCATCCATGATGTGAATGGACGCCCACCCGCTTGACGCCCGGTGACGGGAATTCTAGCCAAGCACCGGTGAAGCCACCCCATCCTTTTTTGCGCGCCTGGCAGGATGATGACCTACCCAGATTCCAGGCCCTCCATGCCGATCCCGACATCGCCTATTGGCTGGGCGGAGCCCTGTCGCCCGACCTTGCCGCCCAGGCCTTCGAGCGTGATCGGAAGTTCCTGTTCGAAAATCAGTGGGGCGTCTGGGTCGTGCAGGACCCGGCCGGCAAGCTGGTGGGGGCCGCCGGCCTGCAGCCGGTCCGTAGTGACCTGCCGTTTCATCCCGGAGTCGAGGCGACCTGGCGGTTGCATCCAGCTGCCCGGGGCCGGGGCCTCATCACCGAGGCCATGCGGGCGGTGCTCCAGGACGGATTTGCGCGGCTCGACGTGCCGGAGATCGTCACCTTCACCTCGAGCACCAACCTCGCCTCCCAGCGGGTCATGGGCCGTCTGGGCTTCCGACGCGACCAGACCCGCGACTTTCTTCATCCCAAGCTGCCGGTCGATCATCCGCTGCGCCCCCACCTGTTCTTCGCTTTGGGCCGTCCCGCGCCGGATCTGCCGGGGGGTCGTTAAGCCGACGGGCGGACGGCGGGGCGCACGCAACCGCCGGACCGCACGCGCGGCGCGGCATGGAAAATGGGCCGCCGGCGGCGAGGCCGGCGGCGCCTTTCAGCGGATGCCGCGGCGGATGAAGGCCAGGCCGTCGGTGTAAACGTCCTTGGGGTCGGCAAAGAGGTCGCGCCAGACGCGGGTGGCGGCGGCCAGGTCGGGCAGCGCCCGGCCAAACGCCTCGATGACGAGCCAGCGGTCGTAGCGGATCTTTTTCAACGTCGCGAACGTCTCCGCCCACTTCACCTGGCCCGTGCCCGGCGTGCCGCGGTCGTTTTCGCTCAGGTGCACGTGCACCACGTGCCGGCGCACCGCCTCCAGCGCGGCGGCCGAGTCCTTCTCCTCGATGTGCGCGTGGAACGTGTCCCACAGCATGCCACAGGCGGGATGGTTGATTTCACCGACCCATTTCGCGGTGTCCGCGGCCGTGGTGAGGAAGTAGCTCTCAAAGCGGTTCAGGTATTCGACGGCGAGCGTCACCTTCACGGCGGCGGCGTGCGCGGCGACCTGCTGCATCGTCTCCCGCCCGCGCAGGCGCTCGTCGCGCGTGGGCGGAGCGCCGCTGAACACGCCGAGCGGCGAATGCAGCGGGCCGCAGAGCACCTCGGCGTTGAAGTCGGCGCAACGGTCGAGCACCCACTTGAGGCGGTCGACGGCGGCCTGCCGGATCTTCGGATCGGGGCTGATCGGGCTGGCTTCCGGCGCCATCACGGTCACGGCGGTGGCGCCGAGGCCGAGGTTGCGCAGCTTGCCGCCGAGCGCCTGGTATTCCGCCGAGGTGCCTTCGAAGACGGGTATCTCGACGCCATCAAAGCCGGTCTGCCGCAGCGCGGCGAGGAGCGGGTCGTGGGCTTCGGTCACCTTGGCGGTCCAAAGCAGGAGGTTCATGCCAATTTTCATGTGTTGCCTTGGTTGAAGTAGATCGCGAGCCCGTCCTTGCCCGGCGCCACGACGTCGAGCCGCCCGTCGCCATCCAGGTCGGCGACGGCGAAGTGAATGCCGAGGCCCTTGCCGGTGCCGAGCGGGCCGAAGTCGATGACGTGTTTCGCGAAGGACTCGCCGGTCCACTTGAAGACATACCAGCCGTAGGGATCCTTGTCGCCGCCATCGCCCTGCGGATGGGCGCGGAAGCGCTTGCCGGTGATGAGCTCGTTTTGGCCGTCGCCGTCGATATCGACCCACTGGAGGTCGTGATACTGGCTGCTGAGCGGGTCGATCTCGTGGCGCGTCCACGTGCGCTTCCCGGCGGCGTCGAGCCGGTAGTCCCACCAGCTGAGGCCGTAGCCGTGGCCCTCGCCGAGGATGAGTTCGTTCTGGCCGTCGCCGTTGAGGTCGACGACCAGGATCGGCACGCTCGGCGCGCGGCCGAGGGTGAAGTCGGGGTGCCAGGTCCAGGTGCCCTGGTAGGGATCGGCCGGCGCCTCGAGCCAGCCGTTGGCCAGCACAAAGTCGCCGCGGCCGTTGCCGGTGAGGTCGCCAAACCCCAGCCCGTGGCCCTGATGGTCGTTTTCGCGGCCCGCCATCTTGAGCTTGTGCGCGGCAAACCGGCCGGTGCCTTTGCCCTGCGCGTCGCGGATGAGCTTGTAGACGACCAGCGGGGCGCCGGGCGTGTTGGGCACGATTTCCAGCTCGCCGTCGCCGTCGACATCCCACGCGCGGGTCGACTCGATGGAGCCGGTCTGCGCGACGATGTGCTCCGGCCAGTCCCGCGTGTAGTCGCCGGTGTTCTCGCGCCAGCGGAGGGTCTGCCCCCACCAGCCGCCCGTGAGGTAGTCGAGCCGGCCGTCGCCATTGATGTCCATGGCGATGGTGGAGAAATCGTCGTAGTATTCGTCGTGCGCCGTGACGCCGCCGATCTTGTGCTGCCGCTTGAAGTCAGGGCCCTGGTACCAGTAGCCGCCGCTGACGATGTCGGGGATGCCGTCGCCGTTGACGTCAAAGATGCCGGCCGACTCGTAGCGCTCGGCCGAGAGGACGCGTTTATGGAAGGAGAGGGCCATGGTCAGACTCCTTTGAGCAGGCGGATGTATTCGCGGGCGATCTTGATGTCCTCGAGCGCCTCGGGGGCGAGGCACGGGGCGGGCGCCTCGCCGCGGACCGCCTTGATGAAGTTGAGCGCCTGGTTGCGCATGGCGTGCATCCACGGCATCTGCGGGTGCAGCGTGACGGGGACGGCGCCCTGTCCCGGGTCCTTGAGAATCTCGACGGTGCCGGCGCGGTTGTGCGCGAGCGGGGCGGGCAGGGAGAGCTTCACGTAGCCGCGCTCAAAGCCGACGAGCGCGGTCTCCTGCCAGTCGAGTGTCGTCTGGTAAGCCGCCATCTCGATGGTGCAGGGGACGCCGCTCGCACTGTGCGCCACGAGGAGCACCTTGGCCGGATCGGCGTAGGAAACCTGGTACGGCTCGCCCACGAGGAAGCGCAGGAGGTTCACCTGATGGATGTAGTAGTTCACGAACGCCTCGTACTCCTTGGTGGTCGCCGCGTCCATGTCGGCCGGCGGGGGATCGAGCTCGAGCGCCGGGGCCGGATCCGCGCTGTGAATCGTGTCGGTCCAGCCCGCGGCGATCCAGTCGCCCGGCGGCATGGAGATGCGCACGTAGGTCAGCTTGCCCAGCTCGCCGGAGGCCTTGAGCCCGTCAATCGTCCGCTTGGCATACTCGGTCGCCGGGTCGCTGCGCTTGTGGTAGCCGACCATGTGCCAGGTGCCGCTTTGCGCGACCGACGCGACGATGCGCTCGCCCACGGCGACCGACGCCGCGATGGGCTTCTCGGTGAAGATCGGCACGCCCGCGCGCGCAATCTCGGGGACCAGGATCCCGTGCCGGGTGAAGGGCTGCGAGGCCACGATAGCATCGACCTTTTCGGCCGCCAGCATCTCCGCGATGGTGCGGTAGACCTTGGGCACGTTGTATTTCTTGGCGACCGCCTGCGCCTGCAGGGGGCGGATTTCGGCGAGGGCGACGACTTCGCAGTCGTCGCGCAGCGTGGCGTAGTTGCGGAGATGGGCGGCCTGGCCCATCCCGCCGACACCGGCGAAAGCGAGGCGGATTTTCTTTGGGGTCATAAGAGCCCACAGCCTACCAGCATTCGGGGCTGGCGAGAATGGCGGGGGTTGCCAAGACTTGTCGGATATTGCCCATGCCTGCCCCTAGCTGCGAATTTCTCAGCGCCGGTGAAGTGCAGCCGCAGCGCGACTGGCACATGCCGAGCCACAGCCACCGCATCCACGAGCTCATCGTGGTGCTGAGCGGGCGCATGACCCTGAAAACCCCCGAGGAGACCGTGCAAGGGGAGGCGGGCGACCTGCTCTTCTACCGCGCCGGCGTCGCGCACGAGGAGACCTCGGACCCGGCCGATCCCGTGAACACGGTTTTCCTCGCCTTCAAGGCGGACGCGCCGCTTGTGGCAAATGTTGCCCTGCGTACGCGCGATGCCGATGCGCGTGTCCGGCAGATGGTCGGGTGGCTGCTGCGCGACCAGCGCTCCGGCGTCGCGACCGACCACCTCCACCCGCTGCTCGCGGCGGTGCTCGGCGAGGTGCGGCGGCTGGGCCACTCGCCCCGCGACCCGTGGCTGGAGGAGATGCGGATGCACATGGAGCAGAACCTGGCGCGCGCGATCTATCTGGACGACCTGGCCCGGCGGGTGCGCATGAGCAAATTTGCCTTCGTGCGGAAATTCAAGCGGCTCGGCGGGCGCACGCCGATGCAGGAGCTGCAGCTGATGCGGGTGCACCGCGCCCGGGCGATGATGCTGGCGTCCGGCCTGCCGGTGAAGGCGATCGCGCCCGCGGTGGGCCTGAACGACGAGTACCAGCTGTCGAAGCTGTTCCGGCGCCACTTTCACCTCTCGCCGCGCGAACTGCGCACGCGCGCGCCGCGCGACCGCGACGGTGCCGGGGCCGCCCGCCGCCCGCCCTAGCCCGCCGCCGGGGCGGCCGCTGGGAATGGCCCTTGCAGCCCGGGCCGTTCCCGCCAATGCCGGTAGCCAGGCAACCACCCATGACCTCCCGCGAGCGCGTCCTCCAAGCCATTGCCCACCGCCCGACGGACCGGACCCCGGCCGATTACGGGGCCATCCCCGCCGTGACCGACGCGCTGATCCGCAAGCTCGGCGTGGCCGATGCCGAGGAGCTGCTGGTCGCGCTGGGCGTGGACATGCGGCGGATCGTCTTCAATTACAGCCAGCCCGACACCAGCCCCGACGCCGAGGGCTACGGGCGCACCATGTGGGGCGCCCGGCGCCGTGCGACCGATCCCGGCGACGGCCGGCCCAACTTCATCTCCCCCTTCAACGAGGACACCACCCTCGACGAGGTCCTGGCCCACCCCTGGCCGGACGCCGCGCGGCTCGACTACTCCGGGGTGCCGGAGCACTGCCGCCGGCATCACGCCCAGTACGCCACCTACGGCGCGCCCTGGAGCCCGTTTTTCCACGAGGTGGGGTGGCTGATCGGCCAGGAGGAGTTCATGATGTGGATGCACACCAAGCCCGAGGTCATCCGCGCGATCATCGACCGGGTCGTCGACTACGAGGTCGAGGCGACGCGGCGCTTCCTCCAGGCGGCGGGCGGCCGGCTCGACATTGCCTACTTCGGCAACGACTTCGGGACACAGCGCGGGATGTATATTTCCCCCCGGATGTGGAACGACTTCATCCGCCAGCCGCTGAAGCGCTTCTTCGACGCCGCCCACGACCACGGCTGCAAGGTCATGAACCACTCCTGCGGCGCCATCCGGGACATCATTCCCTGCCTGGTGGCCGACGGCGTGGACATTCTCGACCCGATCCAGGTCGCCGCCCACGGCATGGACCTGGCCGGGCTGGTCCGGGATTTCGGCGGCGCCCTGACCTTTCACGGCGGCGTGGACACGCAGCGCACCCTGCCCTTCGGCTCGACCGCGGACGTGCGGGCGGAAGTCCAGGCGTATCTCGCCCTCACCCGGGTCCACGGCGGCTACATCCTCTGCGGCAGCCAGGAGTTCATCGAGGACATCCCGCTCGACAACATCCTCGCCCTGTACGACGAGAACCAGCGGGGCCTCCGGCCGGGCCCGACGGCCGCCGGCCCTGGCCGCGCGTGACGCGCCCGGCCCGCGCCTCCGGGAGAGGCGAATAAGCGCGGCAGGGGTTTACACGGCTGATATAATGGGCGATGCCGCCGAAAAAACAGCCCCTGTTCATCGACCTCGACGAGACCCTGATCTACGCCCGCGAGGCGACCGCCCCAGCCGAGCCCCCGCTCCGGAATTCGCAGTTCGCCGCCGGTCACGAGATCGTCGTCCGGCCCGAGGCCCCCGAACTGCTCCGCCTCTGTCGCGCCGGCGGCCGGCAGGTCTTCCTCTTCACCCGCGCCTTCTTCGGCTTTGCGCTGACGGCCTCCCAGACCTTCGCCCTGGGGTTTGATGAGCGCACCATCTTCAGCATCGCGATGATCCTGAACTGCCGCCGCGGCCTCTGCCCCGGCGCCGCCCTGATCGACAACCGGCCGCCCCACACGGAATCCACGCAGGATAAAATGGAGGCCCTGGGCATCCCGCCCGAGCAGGTCTGGGTGATCCCGTCGTTTGAGCCGCCGCACTTCCCGTCGGCCAGGCTTTTCCTCCTCGGGCTGCCCCACCGGCTCGCGCGCCTCGATCGCGCCGCCCAGACGCGGCCCGCCCGGAACCGCTGAGACGCCCCGGGTCGCCCGGGGCGAAGCAGCGCGACGACCGCCGCCCACTCTGGCCGCGGGCCCGGCTAAACTGGCTTGAAAACGATATAACGTGACGTAACGCTTTATCCATGCCGTACGAAGCCCTGACCAAGGTTCGCCTCACCCGCGCCCTCCGGCGCCTCGGGGAGCTGGCGCACGCGCAGCAGCTGGTGCTGGAGGTTTCGCTGTATGGCGGCGCGGTTTTCCTGCTGGTGTTTGGCTCGCGGGACGCGACCAAGGATGTGGACGCGGTGGTGCACCCGGCCGAGACCGCCCGGCAACTCGCGGCGGTGGTCGCGCGGGAGCAGGGGCTCCCCGCGGACTGGCTGAACAGTCACGTGCAGCCGTTTCTCTCGCCCGTGGAGGAAAAGCGGGGCTGGGACGGTGACTTTGGTCCCGGGCTCAAGCTCGCGGTGCCCACCGCCGCCTATCTCCTCGCCCTCAAGCTGCGGGCCTGCCGGCCGCCGCTCCCGGGCTACGCCGGGGACGAGGAGGACATCCGCTTCCTGCTGCGCCGGATTCGGCCGAAATCCGTCCAGGCCGTGATCCGGTCCTTTGAAAAATTCTTCCCCGGCGACACGCTCGGCGAGCGCGCCCGGGCGGTGGTCAAGGCCGTCCTGCAGGAGTCGAAGCCATGAGCCCGCGCCCCACCACCTTGTGCCACGTGGCCGAACGGTCGGACTCCCTGGAGGATTTCGGCCGGCATTTCCGGGACTGGCTGCACGAGCTGCGCCAGTGGTCGTCCCGGCCGCGGGTCGCCCGGGCGGTGCGCGACGAGCCGCCGCTCCTCGCCGGCAAATTTGCCGGGGGCGGGGTGGCCGACGCGTGGCTGGCGGCCTACGCCGAGGAAATCTCCCGGCGCCTGGCGCGCCCCGCGCCCGCCTGGGCCGCCGGCCAGGGACGGGTGTCGGCCGAGCCGTGGTTTGCGACGACGAGCCCGCAACCGGCCCTCCGCTGGGCCGCCCTGCGGGATTCGCCCGGCCCGTTCAAGCGCCGCAACCTCTATACGGCGGGGATTGATTTGCCGCTGGCGCTGCGGGCGGGGCGCCCGGCCAAGGACGACGCCGAGAAGCGGCGGGTGAACGCCGAACGGCAGCGGCGGTTTCGGGCCCGGCGGCGGGCCGATTGGCGGCGCCTGCAGGCCCTGCTGGCGGGCCGTTAACCCGGCGCCACCGCGCCGCGATAACGACGCTTGAGCTGGCTACGCCCGCCAACCAAGGTCGGCTCTCCCTTTCTCCCCTCCTCCCTCCCACCCGGTGCCATGAACGCCCGCACACGCTTCCTGCAGACCCTGAACTTCGAAAAATGCGACGACCGCCTCCCGATGGTCGAGTGGGCCGCCTGGTGGGACCTGACCATCGAACGCTGGAAAACCGAGGGCCTGCCCCCGGACCTCAGCTGGGAGGCCTCCCTCGCCCACTTCGACCTCGACCCGCTGGTCTGCATCGGCGCGGGCGGCGGGCCGGCCGCCGACACCCCCGCCGCCCTCTCGCGCCTCGTGTCCGACGAGGCGTCCTACGACGCCCTCCGCCCCTACCTGTTCTCGGACGCCGCCCTCGCGGGGGTCCTGGAGCACGCGCGGCGGCTGAAGCCGGGGCACGACCGCGGCGAGTTTTCCATCCGCATCTGGCTCGACGGCTACTTCTGGTTCCCCCGCGGGCTGATGGGCATCGAGCAGCACATGCTGGCCTTCTACGACCAGCCGGAGCTCATGCACCGCATGAACCGCGACCTGTCCGACTACAACATCCGCGCCATCCGGGCCATCGCGACCGTGCTGACCCCGGAGATGGTCGGGTTCGCCGAGGACATGTCCTACAACCACGGCCCCATGCTCTCGCGCGGGTTCTTCAACGAGTTTCTCCTGCCCTACTACCAGCGCACCGTCCCCGTCATCCACGGCCTCGGGATCAAGGCGCTGGTGGACACGGACGGCGACGTGACCTCGATGATCCCCTGGCTGCTGGGGGCGGGGATCGACGGCGTGTACCCGCTGGAGCGCCAGGCGGGGGTCGACCTGGCCAAGCTGCGCGCGCTTTACCCCCGGCTCATCATGATGGGCGGCTTCGACAAAATGACCATGTCGCAGGGCGAGGCCCCGATGCGCGCGGAGTTCGAGCGCCTGCTCCCGGTGATGCGGACGGGCGGCTTCATCCCGTCGGTGGACCACCAGACGCCGCCCGAGGTCTCGCTGCAGAACTTCCAGACCTACGTCCGCCTGTTCCGGGAATACTGCGGGCGCGCGGCGCGCTAGGCACCCGCCGGCGCTACGCCTTCAAGCCGGCGAGGCGGCGGGCCGCGGTCAGATGCTGCCGGAGGGCCTTGAGCAGCTGCACTTCCCGGCTGCTGAGCTGGATCGGTTCGGTGCCGTTGCGGGTGCCCACGATCAAGGCAAAGACCCCCGCCTCGCCCACCAGCGGCAGCAGGATGAAACTGCGGACCGTCCCTTCCCCCATCAGCCACTCGGGCAGGAACGCCCGCAGCTTGGGGTCGCTGGTGTCGCGAATCAGCACGTCCTCGCGCCGGGTCAGGCAGATGCCGAAGACATCGCGCCGCCCCGCTTCCATGATCGGCCGCCCGCGGATTCGCCCCAGCAGCTCGCCGAGTCCGGCGTGGGCGGCGTAGGCGCCCGCGGGGCCGTCGCGGGTGAAATAGAGGCAGTCGCGCAGCCGCAGCCCCGACTGGATCGCCGCCAGGGCCACCTGCTCCATCGCGTGAAGCTCGACCACCGCGGACGACATCAACTCCGTCAGCTGCAGCAGGGCCTCGGTGAGAATCGCCACGCCGTCATGGGGCGGCGGGGCGGCCGCGGGCGAAGCCGGATCGTGGGCCGCCCCCCCGGGCGCCGCTTCCGCTCCCGGCCGCTCAGCCGCGGCGACCGGCCCAGTCGGCGGCGCCTCCCCGGCCGGGGGCGGCGAAACCGCCGGCCCCACGCCCGGCAGGGCGGGCTCGGGGTCGGCCTTGGCCACCCGCTCGTTGATGCGCTGCAGCACCCCGCCGGAAATCGCCCGGCCCCCGTAGCTGCGGCTGAAGGCCCGCAGCCCGGTGTCGACCGTCTGCACGATCTCGGCAATCGCGTCCTCCGGCAGCTGCAGCCTCGTCCCGAAGGTTTGCCGCAGCTGCTCGGCGCGCTGGGCAAAGGCCGCGGCATTGACCCGGGGCGACACCACGAGCTCGGCCAGCTCGCCGGCAAACTGGGTGAGGGCGGCCAGCTCGTCGTCCCGTCCGGCGGCGGCGGCCGCGAGCTGGGTGGACGGCGGATCCTGCATGAAGCGCAGAATGTCGCGCGGGAAGCCCGCGGCCTCGAACAGGGCGTGGGTCAGCTCCAGGGGGGAAAGCCCAAAGACCCGCCGGCAGGCGCCGACCTCGGACTCCTCGGGCGGGCGGCGCTGCACCTGCTCGAATTCCTGCGGCATGAAGGAGGTGAGAATCAGGCGGCCGTACTGGCGCAGGCAGGCGAACACGAAGGCCTGCTCCGGATCCTGCGGCGGGCGCGCACTCGCCAGGTTCTGGGCCAGCAACCCGCTGCACAGGGCGAGGGCCGCGGACTCGCGCTGGGTCTCGGAATGCGACCCCTGGAGTGTGTTCTCGAGCAGGAGCATCGAGAGCGCCAGATTGCGGATCTTGGTGAACCCGATGATCTGGATCGCCTGCGAGATCGTGGTGACGACTCCGCCAAAGGGGTTGAAGCCAAAGGTGTTGGCCGACTGCATGATCTTGGCGGTGACCATCGTGTCGCGACTGATCAGCTCGCCCAGTTCCTGCACGGAAATGGAGAAGGCGCGGCTGGACAGTTCCTCGATCAGCTGGATCACCTCGGGCAAGCCCGCCGACGCGCGGGCCTCCAGCGGTTGCTGGATGCGCGCGAGGGTCTGTTTGGCGAGCGGCGAAGTCACGTTGCTGGCTACTGATCGGTCGCCGGGCGCCAATATTCACCGGCCGGGGTGCTTTTCGCCGCCGAGCCGGAGCGGACGGTCGGTTCCCTCAGGGCGGCCCGGAGCCCGCGCCCCGGGCTCCGGGCCCGGACCGCTCAACGGTACGGCTGATGCAGCTCCACCGGGTGGCTCCGGGCGCGCAGCCGCAGGTTCAAAAACTCGACCAGGCACGCGAAGGCCATGGAGAAGTAGATGTACCCCTTCGGAATGTGCTGGCCCAGCGCCTCGCCCACCAGCGTCACGCCGATGAGGATCAGGAAACTCAGCGCCAGCATCTTCAGCGTCGGGTGCTGGTGCACAAAATCCCCGATCATCCCGGCAAACGCCAGCATCACCCCCAGCGCCAGAATCACGGCGACAATCATGACCCACAGGTGGCTGGCCATGCCCACCGCGGTGATGACCGAGTCGAGCGAGAAGACGATGTCGAGCAGCAGGATCTGGACGATGGCGCCGCGGAACGAGGCGGGCGGACGCCCCCCGGCCCCGGCGCCGTCCGCGCCCTCCAGTTTTTCGTGAATCTCCACCACGCTCTTCCCCATCAGGAACAGGCCGCCCACGAGCAGGATGAGGCTCTTGCCCGTGATGCCGACGTTGAGCACCGGCAGGATAAAGAGGACCTTGGTCAGGCCCATCAGCCAGGAGATGCTGGCCAGGAGCAGAAGGCGCGTGACGAGGGCCAGCGAGAGGCCGAGCTGGCGGGCCTTGGCCTGCTGCTCCCGCGGCAGCTTGCCGGCCAGGATCGAGATGAAGATGACGTTGTCGATCCCCAGCACGATCTCGAGCAGGGTGAGCGTGAGCAGGGAAATCCAGATTTGCGGGTCGGAGAAAAGGTCCATGAGGCGGCGAGTGAGCCGGTCGGCCGCCACCCGGTCAAGGCCCGGCCCGGTGGAATTGGGCGGGGAGTTTCCAGCGGGCCGGCGGGAGGAAGCGATTTACAAAGCCCGCCCCTTCCCCCACGTTTCGCGCCCACCCCATGCCCACGCCCACCCCGCCGCCCACCCCGCCGCCGGCCCGGCCGATCAGCAAGGCCGAGTTCGTCGATTCCACCCCCCTGCTGGCCGACCCCGCCGCCCTGCGGGCCCGCGCCGACGAGGACGGCTACCTGTTCTTCCGGCAGCGCCTGCCGGCCGACGAGGTGCTCGCCATGCGGGCCGAGATGCTCGCCATCGTCGACCGGCACGGCTGGCGCCAACCCGGCCAGGACGCCCTCGGCGGCCTGATCGACTACGACGCCATCAACCGGCTCACCGAGGAGGAAATGCACCGGACCGACGTGGGCGTCACCGCCGAGGCCTACCACGAGGTCCAGCGGCTCGAGCGGTTCCACCGCCTGCCGCACCATCCGCGGCTCCTGGAAATCTACCGCACCCTCTTCGGCCGCGAGGTGCTCGTGCACCCCCGCCACATCGCGCGCCTCGTCACGCCGCACACCTGCATGGTGCCCACGCCGCCCCACCAGGACTTCCCCTACATCCAGGGCACGACCCAGACCTGGACGGCCTGGTTTCCCGTGGGCGACTGCCCGCGGTCGCTGGGCGGGCTCACCGTGCTGCGCGCCTCCCACCGGCAGGGCTACCTGCCCGTCCAGCCCGCGAAGGGCGCCGGCGGTTTCGCCGTGCCGCTCTGCCCCGCCGAAACCGAGTGGATCGAGGGCGACTACGCCACCGGCGATGTGCTCACGTTCCCGAGCTACACCATCCACAAGGCCCTGCGCTGCCAGTTCAAGGACCGCGTCCGCCTCTCGATGGATGTGCGCTACCAGGCGGCGGATGAGCCGGTGGAGAGCCGTTCCCTGCAGCCCCACTGCCCCCTCACCTGGGAGCAGATCTACGCGGGCTGGCAGCACGACGACCTGAAATACTATTGGCGCCAGCTGCCGCTCCAGCTGAGCGCGTGGGACGACGGTTACCTCAAGCCCCAGCGCCGGATCTGCTGACCGGCACGCCCGGCGACCCGCGCCCGCCGCGGGGCCGGGGCGAGTGGCGCCAGAGGCGGGCGCGTTGGCCCGCCCCTGGCGCCCGACTCGCCCACCGGATCAGGGAATCTCGTAGACTTCGATCAGGGCGACACCCGTGGTGCCGCTGGTGCCGGAGGTCTTCGCGGAATACACCCCGGGCTGCAGCGTCACGAGGATCGCGGCGTCCTGGCTGGCCGGGCCACTCAGCGCGAACGCCCCCACGTTGCCGCCGACGATGGAGACCTGCGCATTGCCGCCCCAGTTGTCGTTGTGGGCGACCTCCACCGAGTTGCCGCCGACGGTCTGGATCAGGTCGATCCGGGGATCGGCCAGCGCGCCGCCCACGCCATAGCTGCCCAGCGTCGGGCCGACCGCCCGGATGAGCACGGTGCGCGACGTGGTGCCGCCGATCACAAAGCCCGCGATCAGCACGCCGTCGCCGGTGCCCACCTGGGCGCGGGCCGAGACGTTGATGAGCCGCGGGGTGCTGGGCGTGAACGCCAGGCCGGACGCGTCGTAAATTTCCGCCAGGGTGATGCCGGTGGTGCCGCCGATGCCGGAGACCTTCACCGAATACACGCCGCTCGCCGGGGTCAGGCTCAGCGCCGCGTCCTTGCTGGTGGGGCTGACCATGGGAAAGGCGCCGAGGGCGTTGGCCACCGAGCTGATCTGCGCGTCGCCGTCCCAGTTGTCATCCGTCGCCGCCGGGGTCGCGGAACCCTGCGGGATGAAGTCGAGGTTCGGGTCCGTCAGCGTGCCCGCCACCCCGTAGCTGGCCAGCGTCGGTCCCACCGCGCGGATGAGCAGCGGCTTGGCGCCGCTGGTGCCCGCCCCGCCCACCACCACGCCGACGATCAGCGTGCTGTCGCCGGTGCCCGCACCGGTCCGCACCGAAAGGTTGATCAGGCGGCCGGGGTCGCCCGTGGCGACCACCGCCAGCACCGCCGCCCGGCTCGTCACCGTGCCGGCCGAGTTGGTCGCCGTCACCGTGTAGCTGCCGGCATCGCCGGCCTGGGCCTGGGACAGCAGGAGCTGGCTGGAGGTGGCGCCGCTCAGGGGCGCCCCGTCCTTCCGCCACTGGTACGACACGTGCCCGCCCGATACCGCGACGCCCAGGACGACCGAGCTGCCCGCGGCCACGGTGTGGCCCTGCGGCTCGGTCTCGATGACCGGCGCCGCGGCCGGCACGGTCAGGACCGCGCCCGTGCTGGTCGCCGTGCCCGCGACATTGGTGGCCACCGCCGTGTAGGTCGCGGCGTCCGCGTCCTGGACGTTGGTCAGCGTGAGCGTCAGCCCGGTTTCCCCCGGGAGGTTCACGCCGTCCTTCCGCCACTGGATCGTCGGCGTGGGGCTGCCCGTGACCGCGAGAGTGAACGTGGCCGTGCCGCCGGCCGTGACCGCCTGGCTGGCCGGCGACGTCGCGAAGGCCGGCGCCAGGGCGGCGGCCGAGACGGAGAGGACCGCGCCGCTGCTCGTGGCCGTGCCGGCGGAATTGGTCGCCACCACCGTGTACGTCGCGGCATCCGCCGCCTGGACGTTGGTCAGGCTGAGCGTCGGGCTGGTCGCGCCCGCGATGGGCGTGGCGCCCTTCTGCCATTGGACGGTCGGGGCGGGCGTGCCGGAAACCACGGCGGTGAACGTGACGCTGGCGCCGACGGTGACCGCCTGGCTGGACGGCTGCGTCGTGAACACCGGCGCCACCGGCGCCGCGGCGACCGTCAGGACCGCGCCGCTGCTCGTGGCCGTGCCGGCGGAATTGGTCGCCACCGCGGTGTACGTCCCGGCATCCGCCGCCTGGACGTTGCTCAGGGTGAGCGTCGGGCTGGTCGCGCCCGGCAGGCTGGTGCCGTCTTTTTTCCACTGGATCGTGGGCGCGGGGCTGCCCGAGGCCGCCACGGTGAAGGTGACGCCGGCCCCGGCGGTGACCGACTGGCTGGACGGCTGCGTCGAGAAGGCGGGCGCCGTGGCGGACCCTCCCGTGACGGTGATGGTGTAGGAATAGATCAGCGAGCCGTTGGCGGAAATCTGCGTGCCGCCGGCCGCCTCCCAGACCGTGAAAGTGAGGGCGTAGACGCCCGCCGTGGTCGGGGTGCCGGTCATCAGCAGCGTGCCGGTGTCCACCGTGCCCGTTGTCGTCAGGCCGGAAAAATTCAGCCCGGGCGGAAAGGCGCCCGCCACCGTCCAGGACATCGCCGGCGTCTGCGTGCCCGTCACCCCGTAGGCGACCGACACCGGGGTGCCGACCGTGACGGTGAGGTCCGTGGCGGTGCCGCTGCTCGGCACCAGGGGCGTGGCGCCGACGAGCGAATGCATCGCGCCGAGCGACGCCGCGGTGGCGGCGAAGGACTTCAGGACCGCCCCGAGGGGCGAGGAGACGACCAGCTCCTCGACCGCCGCGACCACGCGGACGGCCGGCGTGCGTTGCAGCAAGGTGAGGAGCAGGGCGGTGGGCAGGTTGAGCCAGTGCAGCCGGCGATGGAGGGAGGACGACAGTTTCATGTGAGGCAGTGGTGGGGAAAGACAGGAGGACCTGAGGCCGGGCCACCATCCGGCGCGAACGGCCCGGGGAAAAGTCCGAGACCGTAACAACGTTGTTACGCTCGCCCGGGCCGGGCGGGCGCCGCCGCGAGGCCGGTCGGGGCGAAGCGGCGTTGACCCTCCAGCCCGGCGGGTGCTCCCTGAGGGACCCCCTCTGGTCCCGAAAAAAAATTCCATGACGTCCCGCGAACGCATTCTGGCCGCCCTGAATTTCCAGCCGGTCGACCGGCTGCCCAAGGATCTGGGCGGCATGCGGTCCTCCGGCCTCTCCGCCTTCTCCTACCAGGCGCTCCGGAACGCCCTCGGCCTGCCGCCCCGGCCCACGCGGATCCAGGATCCCCACCAGATGCTGGCCCTCCCCCACCTCGATGTGCTGGACGCCCTGGGCTGCGACGTCGTGCTCGTCGAGGGCGACGGCCTGACCAACGCCTACGAGGAGCCCGGCCGCTGGCAGCCGTACGACTTCAACGGACGCATCCCCGGCGCCCAGGTCCGCGACCCCCGCGCCTACCGCACCGATCCCGACGGCACCCTCCACCTCGGCCACGAGGCCCAGATGCCGCCCGGGGCCTATGTCTTCAACACCGAGCACGCCGGCCAGCCCCTGGTGCTGGACGGCGACCTGCCGCGGCCCGACCTCCGGGAGGTGCGCCGCAGCCTGACCGCGGGGCTGCTGACCGACCGGCAGATCGCAGACCTCCGCGACACCTGCCGGCGGGTGCGCGAGTGCAGCGACCGGGCCGTCTTTTTCTGGGGGCCGCTCAGCCTGAACCTCTGCATCCACGGCTACGGCGGGCTGGCCGTCTTTCCCCTGCTCTGCCTGGAGGACCCGGACTTCGTCCACGAACTGCACGCCCTCCACCTCGAGTACGCCCTGCAGAACATCCGCGCGCTGCTGCCCGCCATCCGGGACTACGTGGACATCATCGGCACCGATGCCGACGACTGGGGCAACCAGAAGTCGCTGATGGCCTCCCCCGCGACCTTTCGCGACCTGTTCCAGCCCTACCGCCAGCGCCACAACGCCGAGATCCATCGTCTCGCGCCCCAGGTGAAGACCTTCCTCCATTCCTGCGGCGCCCTGCACCCCCTGCTCGACCCGATCATCCAGACCGGCACCGACATCCTCAACCCCGTGCAGTGGCCGGCCGGCGGCTGCTCCCCCCAGGACTGGAAGGACCGGGTCCGCCGGAAAATGTCGCTCTGGGGCGGCGGGGTCGATTCCCAGCACACCCTCCCGCTCGGCACGATCGCCGAGATCGAGCAGGAGGTCGCCCGCACGGTCCGCGTCCTGGCCGCGGACGGCGGCTACGTGTTCGCCAACATCCACAACCTCCTCGCCGAGATCCCGCCCGAGAAAATCATCGCACTCTACCGCGCCGCGGCCGCCGCCGGCTGAGTCCGGCGCCGGCGGCTCAGAACCGCACCGTGAATTGCGCCGCCAGCGTGTGGTTGAACTCGCGCCCGCCGAGGTCGTCGGGCTGGAGACTGTACTGCAGCTTGAGCTGCGTGTGCGGCGTGAAGCGGTAGCTCGGGGCGACGTCGACCCGCCAGGTCGCGTAGCCCCAGGGCACCGGCACGCCCAGGCTGTCCGTCACCGTCCCGAACAGCTGCTGGTTCCAGCGCACCGCGCCGGCCAACTGCGGCGTGAACTTGTACTTGGTCTCCACGTACCAGGCCGTCGTCGTGGCATCCCCCACCACGGGCAGCTGGAAGCGCGCGGTAAACAGCTCGGCCCACACCTGCCAGTGGTGCCAGGCAAAGCTGACATCCTGCGCGAGCACCACCTCGCGGTAGTCGTCGAGGTCCCGGCCGGGCGCCACCGTGGGCGCCGCCACCGGCAGCAGGTACGAGCCGGCGCTGGCCGACCACCCCAGGCTCCACCGCTCGTCCGGCCGGTAGCCCAGCCGGCCGCTCAGCGTGGGGTGCCGCCACCGGACCTCGTCTGCCGGCCACGCCGCCGGCCGGGCCGACAGCGCGCCGTTCTTCACCTCAGCGGCGTAGTTGAACCGGCCGAGCTCGCCGGACGCGGCGAAGCCCGTCCCGTAGTCCGGCCCCCAGATCAGCGGCAGCCGGTAATGGTTGTCCGAAAACTGCTCGCCGGAAAATGACTTGGGCCGGATGTGCGCCCAGCGCAGCAGCGTGGCCGCCGACCGCACCGCCGCCACGTCCCACATGCCGGTGAGATTCTCGTAGGGCAGCGGGGCGGTGACGAACGGGTCCTCCCACGAGCCGTGGCGGCGGACCCAGTTGCCCACCACCGTCGCAAACTTGCCCGCCTGGAAACTGACGCGCCCATCCGCCCAGGGGGTCACGCGCAGCGCATACTCGTCGAGCCGCCCCTCCACGGGACCGTTGCTCGGGTCAAAGCCGCGGTCGGCCCGCGCCTGGACAAAGGCGTAGACCCGGCCGCCCAGCTGCAGGTCGAGGAAGAGCGTCAGGCGCGGGTTGAAAAGCCCCGTGCCCGCCGCGACGATCAGGCCCGGCGGCGGCTGGGAGAAGTGGTAGCCCTCCAGGTCCAAGGTGCCGCTGAGCCGCGCCCGCACCCCGCCCGCCGCGGTGCTCCCGGTCAGCGCCGCGTCGAGCCGGTCGAAGCCGTCCTCCGCCGCCCGCCCCGCCGCGGCCAGCGCGGCCAGGCCCCAGGCCATGAGCAGCAGCCGCTTCATGCGGGCTCCCCGGCCGGTTCCGCCGGCGCCGCGGCCAGGCGGAAGCGGACCTCAAACTCCGTCCCGGCCTCGTCCGAGCGGACCAGCCGCAGGTCGCCCTGGTGGAGGCACGCCAGCTGGCGCGCGAGGTTCAGGCCGAGGCCGTAGCCCGGGACGTTCTCGCCCACGGCGCCGCGGTGGAAGCGCTCGAAGATGTGCGCCTGCTGGCCGGACGCGATGGGCGGGCCGGTGTTGCCGATCGTGAGGCGCACCCACTCGCCCTCGGCGCGGGCGGCCAGCCGGATGCAGCCGCCCCGGCAGTTGTACTTGCGCGCGTTCTCCAGCAGATTCTGGAGGATGAGCGCGGCGTAGCGCCGCTCCCCGGCAATGTGCAGGTCCGCCGGAAAATCCGTCTCCACCCGCAGCTCCAGCCCGTCCGGCAGCGCGCCGAGGTCGTCGAGCGACCCCTCGATCAGCCGGCTGAGATTCACCGGCACAAAGTCGATCTTGAGCCGGCCGGCATCCATCCGCGACAGCAGCAGCAGGTCCTCGATCACGCTGGAGAGCCGGTAGGTCTGGTGGACGAGCGCCGAGATCTCCCGGCACTGGTCCGGCGCGAGTTGCTCGCGCGCGAGCAGCTCCTCGAGCCCGGCGCGGAGGACGGTGACCGGGGTCTTGAGCTGGTGGGAGGCATCGGCGGAGAACCGGGCGGCCCGCTGCAACTCCTCGCTGGTGGACTCGAGGGCCGCCTCGGCGCGTTCGCGCTCGGCGCGGTGCACGGCGGAATCCACCGCGAGCTGCTCCACCGGCCGCGCCAGGCGGCGGGCGAGGACCTGGCTGGCGCCCAGCCCGATGAGCAGCAGCAGGCCGCCGGCGCCGACCACCTGCCACCGCAGCTGCCGCTGCTGCGCGGCCAACTCCCCCAGCGGGTAAACCGAGACCTCGTAGGCCGGGGGGAACTGGGAGCCGGGGTTGAGCCGCTCGTAGAAGAGGAGGTGGGGCACGCCCCCGAACGTCTGGGCAAAGCTGTCGGCCTCCACGCCGCGGCCGCGCCGGCGGCTGAGCTCCGCCCCCACCGCCACCCGCTCCGCCGCCGCCAGCGCCGGCAGGTGCAGGCGATCCGGCCGCCACACGCCGCGCCGGATCCCCGGGGCCGCGCCGCCGGACGGCGGCTCGACCGGCTTGAAGCCCAGCACCAGGGCGGCGATCGCCTCCCCGGTCTCGCTGGAGAAAATCGGCATCGCGATCACCTCGGCCATCATGCCCGGCTCCGTGCCGCTGGTCCGGCTCAGGTAGCCCAGTTGCTGGCGGTCCGGCAGCGCGGCCAGCGCCAGCTGGGCCTCCTCCGCCGGGGCCAGCGCCCCCACCTCCGGGGCCTCCGGCGGCGGGATCACCGCGCCAGTGCGGTCGAGGAAGCGGTAGAACTCGGCATGCAGCGCGTAACCGGCCTCGCCCGGCGACCGGCCGGAGTCCGGCGCCATCAGGTCGCGCAGCTCGTCCTTGGCGCTGGGATAAAGCAGGTCGGGCGCCCCGTCCTCCAGCGCCGCATGAATCCGCGGCTTGCGCACCAGCTCATGGCACCGCTCCACCAGCGCGGCCTGGCGCAGCGCCTGCAGGTTGCGCCGCGCCGCCAGCTCGTCCTGAAACCCGCGCTGCAAATCCCGCTCCACGCTCGCCGCCAGCTGGCGCTGCGCCAACGACAGCGTCAGCCCGGTGATCACCGAGATCACCAGCATCATCGCCACCAGCAGCCGGGTGCGAAAGCTGCCGGCGGCCGAGCGGGGGGGCGGGGCGGCGGGCGGGCTCACGGAAAGTCCACCCGCAGCACGGTGTCCGCCTGCAGCTCCACCGGGCGCTCCAGCGTCGTCCGGCTGTCCACCCACGCCTTCAGGACGTACCGCCCCGGCGGCAGCCCGCCCAGCCGGAAGCGCCCCGCGGCGTCGGTGACCACAAAATGCGGCGTGGCCAGCACCAGGATCAGCCCGCGCATGTGCTCGTGGATGTCGCAGCGCAGCGTCACCAGCCCGGCGACGTCAAACACCTGGGACGGCACCGGCTGCTCCTCCGCCCGGTAGCGCCCGAGGTCGAAGCGCTTCGGGGCCGAGTAGGAAAAGACGTCGTGGTAGGTGGCGTCGAGGTTGGGGAACTCCACCCGGGTGCCCACCGCCACCGGCAGCAGCGAGGGCACGAACGCGAGGTTCTGCTGGGTCATCACCGCCTTCGCGGGCACGGTCGGCGCCGGGAAGCGGCCCTCGAGGTACACCACGGCCAGCGGGGGGTTCGTGCCGACCACGCCGCCCTGGCTGACGATCTCGTAGCGCTGGTTCAGGACAGGCGCCGGGCGCGCCGGGGGCAGCGGCACGCGGCCCTCGATCACCGCCTGGGCGGGCAGCCGGGCGGGCAGCCCGCCGGTCAGCAGGAGCAGCAGGAGGAGGCGAAAAATTCTCATGGGGCGGCCCGCACCGTGTAGCCCACGGAGCGGAGGGTGTGGATGAGAGGCACGGCGAACGCCGAGTCCACTTTTTTGCGCAGGCGCGTGATGAAGATCTCGACCGTCCGCGTGTCGTACTCGTGGTCGCGCTGCCAGACGCGCTCGCAGAGCTCGGTCCGGGAAAACACCCGGCCGGGCTCCTGCATGAGCACCTGCAGCACGTCGAACTCGCGCGGCGAGAGCGCCACGGCCTGGCCGGCGCGCGTGACCCGCCGGTGCTGCACGTCCATCTGCAGGTCGGCGACCTTGAGAAAATCCGCGGCGGTCGGGGTCGCGCCGCGGCGGCCCAGCGCCTCCACCCGGGCCACCAGCTCGTCGAGCGAAAACGGCTTGGCCAGGTAGTCGTCCGCCCCGGCGTTCAGCCCCTTCACCCGGTGCTCCACGTCGCCGCGGGCGGTCAGGATCAGCACGCGCGCCGGCGAGCCGGCCGCGCGAAGCCGCGCCAGCACCGTCAGGCCGTCGAGGCCCGGCAGGTTCAGGTCCAGCACCACCAGGTCCGGGGGATCGGCCAGCGCCAGCTGCAGGGCCGCCGCGCCATCATGGCTCGCGCTCGCCAGGTGCCCGCGGCGCGTCAGCGCGCTCACCACGTGCCGGGCCAGCTGGAGTTCATCTTCAATTACAAGGATGCGCATGACACAGGAAAGGGGCGACCGGCCGACCCCGGGGCTCGGCTGATCGCGGGCATTGATGTGGTCGCCCGGGCGCTCAGTTGCAACCGCAACCGCTGCCGCCGACCCCCCGGCCGCCATGGGCCGCCTCGCGGGAAAAAAAGAGGTGCTCGGCCATCGCGCCGGCCAGGGGGTCCCGGTCCGGCCGCAGGGCATAGCTGGCCAGCGTCGCCCGCTCCCACGGCTGGACCCGCACGCTGGTGCAGCCGGAGGCCAGCGCGGTCAGGAGGACGAGGAGCAGCAGGACGGGATTGCGCGGGGGCTTCATGGCGAGGGGGTTACCAGGTGAACTTGAGCCCCACGGTCGTGAGGGTGGCGGTCGGGTAGGCGCTCGGCGAGGTGACGCCGTCCCGCCCGCGCATCTCGTATTGCTCGAGCGCGGCGTCCAGCTGCCACGCAGCCGAGAACGTCCAGATCGCCTTCAGGCCGTAGTGGTAGCTGCGCAGGGCCGACAGCCGGTAGTCGGCGGAGTAGAACGGCCCGGCCGGGTTCGGCCGCAGGGACGGGGTGTAGCCGGCGCCGGTGAGGGAGACGGTGTAGAAATCCGCAGCCCCCTGGGTGTGGAAGCGGACCCCGGGGCGCAGCAGCAGGTGGGCGCCGACCTGCTGGAACCACGCCAGGTCCAGGGTGTGCGCCGTCGTCCCAAACGTGTCGCGATAGTAGCGGTAGTCCGCCTCCAGCGCCCCGCCGAGGGCGGGAAACGCGCGGCGGGCCGACCCGTCCGCCGTCCAGTGGCGGCGGGCGGCGGGACGGTTCTCCGCATAATCCCGCGGGAGGAAGAGGCCGGGAAACACCTCGGTCCGCTGCTCCACCAGCCGGTAGGGATCGGCCAGGTAGCCGGAGCTCCGGCCCCGGCCGAGATTGAACGCGACCGAGGTGTTCGGGTCGAGCAGCTGCGTGACCCCGGCGATCAGGTCGAGGCCGCGCTTCGGCTCGACCGTGCGTAGGTAGCGCACGGTCACGTCGTCCTTCGTGCCGGCGACCCCGAGCAGCAGGGTGGTGTTCTTCTGGTTGCAGTCGGTGAGCGTGTTGACCGACCACCCCCGGGAGACGTAGTCGCTCTCGCGGCTGTGGGCGTAGCCCGCCGCGACGGCGACGCGGGCAAACTGGCGGGCCAGCTCCGTGCTCCACGCCCGGCGCCGTTCGCTCACCGTGGCGAGCGGCACCGGCCCGTCGGGCGTCGCCGGCGGCTGCCCGTTCGGGGTCGCCCCGGCGATCGCATCGACCACCCCCTCAAACTTGAGGTGCAGGTCCGGGCCCAGGTCCTGCTCCCACCGCGCATACTGCGCCTGCACCGCGATGCGGCCGCCGGCCTCCCGGTAGTCCTGCCCCTTCCAGCTGACCGAGTCCTCGGCGCGCACCGGCCGGAGGGCCAGCCCAGCCAGCAGGCCGGCTCCCACCGCCCAGCGTCCCGGAAAAAACTTCAGGCTCATGCGGCCGAGGCTCCACCCCGCCCCCCGCGCCTGGCGAGTGGAAGCGCGCGCGAATTCGTAACAGAACGGTTAGAAAGCGCGCGCCGGCCGGCGCCGCGCTCACCGCACGATCTCGACCGAGGAGACCCGCAGCGACGCGTTGAGCTGCGCCGGGCTCGCGCGGTCCGCCTGCAGGGTGAACTGCTCGATCCCGACGTAGGGCGAGCGCTTGGTCAGCTCGAGGTAGAAGCGCGTCAGCGCCGCCCAGTCCGCCTTCTGCAGGTTGAACTGCACGGTGTGCACGGCGAACTGGCCGCTGCGCACGGTCTGGGGGGTGTCGTTGGTGAACCGCAGGCCCTGGCTGCGCGCCAGGGCGTTGAGCTCGCCGACCAGCCGGGTGTCGTCGAGCGTGCGCGTGGGATCGAGGCTGGTCGCCGCCTGCCGGGCCCCGGCCGCGATCGTCGCGCGGTTCTGCAGCCACTGCTGCTGGTCGGCCAGCGCGACCGTGGCCGCCCGCTGCGTCCGCCAGAACGCCCCCGCCCGCCGGGCGAAGGCCGACAGCACGGTGACGGCCACCAGCGCCGCGATCGCCACCAGCAGGAGCTTTTCCCGCAGGAGCCGGCTGAGAAAAAAGGCCTTGAGTGTGCTCATGAGGCGGCGGCCGGCTTGAGCACCCCCGGCCGGAAGGTGATAACGAGGGTGAACGTCATGAGGTTGTCGCGCGTGCGCTGCTCGCGCACCTCGACCTGGGCGCACGCCGGCAGGGCGGCGAGCGCGGAGCGGAAGGCGGAGACCTCGCCCGGCGACAGGGTCTGCGCCTGGACTTCCAGGGTGTGCAGCCCGGAGGTGGACGCGCGCAGGAACTGGATCGAGGCCGGCTTGATCGCGCCGCTCACGAGCGAGATCATCTCGAGGGGCAGCAGGCGCTTGGAGGAAAGCTCGTTGATGCGCGTGGTCAGGCCCTGCGCGGTCATGATCTCGTCGACGACGGACTGCTGGGCGGCGATCCGCGCCTCGCGGGTGCGCTGCCAGTAGCCGGCGCCGTACAGGCCCGCCCAGCCCAGCGCCACCAGGGCCACCGCCGCGGCGCAGCCTTGGAACACCTGCCAGAGCACCCCGTCGCGCGCCCGGGCGCGGCGCAGCGCGGCCAGCTCGGTCTTGTCCCGCACGTCCAGGCTCCCCGCCAGGGCCGCCGGCAGCCGCGAGACCCGTTCCCCGGAGCGAAACACAAATTCCGCCGCCCCGCGGAGCCCGGGCTCGGCCACGGGAAACTCGGTAAGCTCGATCACCCGCCGGCTGCCGGCGGCGCCGCACCGCAGCTCCTCGCGCGCCTGAGCGCGGTCCGCATCGGTCGCCTCGGCCGGCAACGGCCGAAACTGCACCGCCGCCGGCCCCGGGCCCCGGTCCCAATGAATCGCGGTCAGCCCCTCGGCCGAGGGCACCAGCAGCGTCGTGTCCGGCGCCGCCTCCCCGCCCAGCAGCGTGGCGAAGGCCGGCAGCACCAGCTCCGCCGTCGCCCAGGCCTCCACCTGCTCGCGGGTGAAGCGCCGGCGATAGGCCGCAAAGACGAGCGCCTGCCCGGACCCCGGGACCCAGTGGCAGCCATAGTACAGCTGCGCCGGGGGAAACGGCGCCAGCGCCTCCAGCGCCAGCTCCGCCTGCGCCGCCGCCTCGGCCGGCGTCGCGCCGGCCGTCACGGGAATGGCCCGGGCAAAAAACAACGCATCCGGCAGGACGACCACCTTGGGCGCGGCGGCCCCGGACTTGGGCGGATGGTGGGGCAGTTGGGTCATGCGGAGGGAGCGGCTGGCGGAGGGGCTGACATCACAGGATTTTCCCTAATTTCCAAGAGCGTAAATGGATAGTTGAGCTCCGCGGCCGGGGCGACCGCCGGGGCGGGGGGGGCCGGGGCCGCGGTTTTCGGGGCCACCAGATGGGGGGAGAGGGCCGTGGTCGACACGACTTTGGCTCCGCCCGCCGACGCCACCACCGCCGTCAGCCGGAACTCGGTCCGCCCCTCGCGCACCGTCACGTTGATGCGGAGCGCCTGGACCTGGGTGCCCGTGCCCGGCGGCAGGGCCGCGGTGCCGAGCACCTGGGCGGCCTGCGGCGCCGAGCTAAGCCACGCCGGGCCCGCATGGGCGTAGATCCCGGTGCCGGTGAGATACTCCCGGAAGCGCTGCTGCTGGGAGACGTCCGAGAGCCCGAGGGCCGTGAGCACGTCGGGGGGCGCGGCGTTGAGGTTGAGCGTCGGGTAATCGAAGAGGGAAAACGTCGCGGCGAACCGGCGCCACCGGTCGTTGGGGCGGCCCTCCTCGTCGTAAAACACCTCGCGGGCGTAATCGATCGCCGCCAGTTCGGTGAACGAGCGCAGGGGCCGCACCGGCGGCAGGAAGGGCAGCAGGCCCTGCTCGTAGTCCGGCGACCGCGAGCCCATCGGCACATAATCGGGCCGCATCCAGCCCAGCAGGGCGTCGGCCAGCCGCTCCGCCTCCGCCTGCTTCAGGTCCCAGGACTTGAAGAGATTGACCAGCGTGGCCCCGTCGACGTGCGAGAGGGAGATTTTCCCGCTCTCATCCACCAGCTCGACCTCCGCCGTGCAGCCCGCGCGCGGGCTCCAGCCCGAGAACCCGAGCGGGTCGTCCCACCCCTCCGCCGGACTGTGCAGGTTGCCCACGACGAGGCGGAAGTCCTCGAGCGTCGCCAGCGTGGCGTCGAGCGCGGAATACGCCTCCCGGCGCAGGCGCCGCGCGGCCAGGTCCCGCGCCTCCACCAGCAGGTCCGTGCTCGCCTGCTCGACCAGCAGCACCAGCGCAAACGCCGTGAACAGCAGCGTGACCAGGACAATCACCAGGACCGAGCCCCGAAGCCGGCCGCGGCGGGACCCCCGCGGGGGGCGGCCTGGTTCCGGGACGGACTGGGGCACGGTTGGCATGGTCAGAAATTGGGCAGCCCGGCGGTGGGCGGGGCGAGCACGATGACGCTTTCGCGCACCTGCTTGCCGTAGGCGAACTTCAGGCGCAGGCGCTGCGGGGCGAGCAGCTGGCGGTTGTTGTCCTGCCGGATCGTGGTCTCCGTCTTCCACGTCTTGAACTCCGGGTCGTAGTAGTCGTAGGACAGCGCGGTGACGAGCGGCGTGAGCAGGGTCTCGCGCGGCGCGTCGTCCTCGAACCGCTGTTCCAGCCGGGAGTGCCAGAGCAGCACGAGCCCCTCGCGGTCGCGGACCTGCAGGGCGCAGACCACCTCCGGCAGCGGCCGGTCGGGCCAGACCAGGATCCGGCTGCCCGCCAGCAGCTCGAAGGTGAGCAGGTTCTCCGTCCGGCCGCTGAGCGGGCGGATCTCCTGCGGCGCGATCGCGCGGGCCCCGGCCGCGGCCGCCGGCGGCAGCGAGGCGGCGCGCAGCTCCTGCTCGAGGAAGCGCGTGACCGCCCGGACATGCCGGTCGAAGAGGCGGACCTCGGTGTTGCGGCCCCACAGCTCGCCCATCGAAAACACGAACACGTTGAGCGAGACCAGGACCAGCGAGGTCAGCGCGAGCGCGAGCAGGATCTCCAGCAGCGTGAAGCCCGCGGCCGGCCGGATGCCCCGGGGCCTCATGGCTTCTTCTCCTGCAGTTCCTTGATCCGGTCCCGCGCCAGCTGGCGCAGCTTCCCGTTGACGGCCGGATCCGCCCAGGTCGGCCGCAGCACGGTGAAGCTCTCCGTCACGACCGGCAGCGCCCTCTCCGGCGTGCCCGAGATCTCACAGGAAAAACTCACCTGGAAGAGGTCCGCCGTCATCGTCGGCTCGATCGTGGCGTGCCACTGCACCCGGCGGCCATCCGGGGAGGTGTAGTCCCCGCCCTTTTCCGCCTTTTCCCGATCCGGCTCCGCGAGCAGCAGCGACCGCGCGAAGCGCACCTCCTGGTCGCCCGGGTTGCTCCGCTGGGCGGTCTCGTAGGCGTTGAGCACGTTCACGTACGCCGCCCCGAGCACGATGGCCCCGAGCGCAAAGACCGCCAGCGCCACCAGCACCTCGAGCAGCGTGAAACCGCGGCGCATGTCAGGAACCCCCCTCCGGGCGCGGCAGCACGCGCGCACAGGTCCACGGATCCAGGGTGAGGAGGCGGGCGGCGCCGCCCGTGCGGAACTGCACCCGGAAGGGCGTGCAGGTGCCGTCGGTGTAAAACGTGGCGTACGGAATCGTCTGGGTGTCCACCACGTCGCCGCCAATCAGCACCGAGCTGCGGCTGGCCTGCGCCGCCAGCAGGTCCACCGTCAGGTCCCGGGTCGGCGGCACGGCCAGGACCTGCCGCCCGGCCCCGTCGTCGAGCACGAAGTTCTGGTCCTTCGGGTCAAAGCTCAGGCGCACCTCGCGCTCCGTCTTGAGCGCCGACGCGCGCGCCTGCTGCACGGCCGCCCAAAACACCTCCTCCGGCGTGGTCGGCCGGTTCGCCAGCAGCTGCGCGGACCCGGAGATCAGCACCCCCGCGAGCAGGGCGATCAGCGCCAGCGCGAGCAGGATCTCCAGCAGCGTGAAGCCGCGCGCCGCGGCCCCCGGCCCCCGGCGCCCCGGCCCCTGTCCGCTGGACCTGGCTCGCATCCGCACGCCCTCACCAGTTGCCGATGTCGTCCGCGGTGCCCTCGGCCTTGTCCGGGCCCTTGGAGAAGATGTCGTAGCCCGTCTTGTTCTTCACCCCCGGGTAGCGGTAGCCGTAGGGCTCGCCCCAGGGATCGAGCGGGACCTTGTTGTCGGCAAAATAGGGGCCGGTCCACTGGTCGGCCTTGCCGCTGGGGGCCGTGATGAGCGCCTGCAGGCCCTCCGCCGTCGAGGGGTAGTCCATCATCTTGATGCGGTAGCTGGTGAGCGGCAGCTTGATGGACTCGCGCACGAACAGCCGGGCGGTCGAGGCCTGGGCGTCGCCGAAGATGTTGTCGAGGTTCGTGACCGCCAGCCCGATCAGCAGGCTGAGGATCGCGAGGGCGATCATGATCTCGAGCAGGGTGAAGCCGCGGCGCCGCGAGGAGGGCCCGCCGGCGAAGGAGGAGGAGCGGAGGGGGAAGCGCATGATGGTTAAAATGGCGCGCGGGCCACCGATGTCGAGACGCCCGCGACGGGGAAATGTTGCCAAAAAAACCGCCGGTTCCCGGCGTCCCGCCCGCGGGGCGGCCCGGAGGCTGGTGCCCCCGTCCGGAATTGAACCGGAATATGTCGTTTAGGAAACGACCGCTCTATCCATTTGAGCTACGGGGACAGGCCGGCGCCGGTCCCGTGGGACCACCACCGTCCGCGGCTCTTCTCCAAACAGAGTTTCGGCGGGGTGTCCCTTTCAAAATTCGGCCGGCGGGGGGCGCGGACCCCGGCGGCGGCCCCGCGGACCATAGGGCTTGTGCGCCGGGCGGTTCCGCGAAAAAGTGCCCGCATGTTTTCCACCGTGCTACCCGTCTGGGGCGTGGCCCTGCTGCTGAGCGTCAGCTGCTGGAGCATCGGCGCCCGGCTGGTGACGTCGCGGAGCCCGCTGGTCCGCCTGCTCGGCGGGTGGTGCGTTTTCCTGCTGCTGTGCGCCCTGACGTGGATCGCCGGGCTGTCCGCGCACGCCGTGCGGCCCGCCTTCTGGCTGTTCTTCCTCGTCGGCGCCGGGCTCGCGCTCCGGGACCGGCGGTGGCCGGAGCTCGCGGCCGCCGCGGTGTGCACCGCGGTGGTCGCCGGGCTCCTCGGCTTCCCCTTCCTCCGCTTCCCCGGCCTGCTGACCTACGGCGCGCACGGCACCGACATGTGGGGCTACATCATCACGGCGGACTGGCTGCAGGACCACTCCTTCCGCCAGCTGCCGGACATCGGCGTCTCCCCGATGCGGTTCAACTGGACCTACCACGTGCTGGACGTGCGGGACCGGCCGCTGAACTACCAGTCGCTCGCCTGCCTCGCCGCCGCCACGGGCCTGACCCCGGCCAAGGCCTACCTCGCGTATCCCGTCACCCTGCTCGCCAGCCTCGCCATGGGCCTGAGCCGGGAACCGGGGCTGTTCCGGCTGAAGCCCTGGGGGCTCGCGCTGCTGCCCGCGCTGGCCACCGCGTTTCATCCGCTGATCGTCCTGCCCTGGATCGCCGGCTTCTTCGGCGGCACGATCGCCGCCCTGTGCACCGCGCTGGCCTTTGCCGGTGCCGCCGTCGCGGACGAGGAGGGCTCCCGGGGCGAGACCCTGGCGCTGGCGGTGCTGATGATGGTGTTCTGTGGCGGGCTCTACACCCTGAAATTTCTCTACGTGGGCCTGGCCCTCGGCGGGGCCCCGCTGCTGCTCGCCGCCGCCAGCTGGTGCCGCCCGCGGAACTGGCACCGCTGGCGCGGCGCCCGGCCGGGCCCCCGGATGCTGGGCCTGCTGGCCGCCATCGCGCTCCTGACGGCGGCCCTGCTCGTGCTGGGCCGGGACCAGCGGCCGGACATCGGGCCGCGCCAGCTGCCGGTCGCGGCGTCCGCGCATCTGCTGGGGATCTTCGGCGGCCAGAGCCCCTACGGCTGGCTGGGCTACGGCCCCGAGGAGGCGGGGGTCCGGGACCCGCTGCACAACCCGACGGGGATCGTCGCGCTGGGGGTCCTGACGGCCCTGTTCACCCTGGTCTCGTGGGCGCGCTGGCGGGCGAACCGCGATATCCGGATCCCGCTCCTGCTCGGGCTGGCGGCCGGCGCGCTCGCCCAGACGGTGGGCGACGAGCTGATCATGGCCAAGACCCTGGCGATTTTCGGCACCGCCGGGCTGATCGTGCTGGCCGCGGTCTCGTCCGAGCTGCGGCACCGCTGGCTGGGACTCGTCGCCCTCGCCCTCTGCGGCCTGCCGGCGCTGCGCTCCGCCGCGGAGATGCAGGACCTCCTCTACGGGCCCTACATCACCTGCACCGAGGAGAATCTCGCCGCGGCGCAGGACGGCCAGGACTGGCGGGTCCTCGGCTACCTGCATTTCCGGGAGGACCGCGACGGCTTCGACTGGGCGCAGCACCCCCGGACCTACTTCGCGGTGACGCAGTTCCTGCCCCTGCCGCTCCGGGAGCGGCTGGCCGAAAAATACCACCTGCCCAAGCCCTAGCGGGCCGGCGGCGGCGGGCTGAAATCACAGGTTGACAAGCCCGGCCGCGAATTCACATTCACCCCTCCTTTCCAGACATGAGCACCACCGAACAGCAGCAGCAGACTCCCACCCCCGCGGAAATCCCGTTCACGACCCCCCAGGTCATGAAGAATTACGTCACCGACACGGGCAAGATCCTCCCGCGGAAGCACACGCACCTGACCGCGAAGCACCAGCGCGCCGTCACCAAGACGATCAAGCACTCGCGCAACATGCTGCTGGCGCAGTAACGGCGACGATCGCCTGACTTCCCTTTCGGCCGGAGTCTTTGGCTCCGGCCTTTTTTGTGCCATGCCGGCTCCCCGCCCCGCCCGCTGCTACCGCGGCACCCCGCACAACCTCGCCCGCCTCGCCCGGCGGCTCCGGGCCGGGGAACTCGTCGCCGTCCCGACCGAGACCGTCTACGGGCTCGCGGCCAACGCGCTCGACGCCCGCGCCTGCCGGAAGATCTACACGGCGAAGGGGCGCCCCCGCCGGGACCCGCTCATCGTCCACATCCACTCGCTCGCCCAGCTGGCCGAGGTGGCTGAACCCAACGCCGCCGCCCTCCGCCTCGCCCGGCAGTTCTGGCCCGGCCCGCTCACGCTGATCCTGCCGCGGCGGGCCGGCGTCCCCGCGCTCGTCTCCGCCGGACTGCCGAGCGTCGCGGTGCGCATGCCGAGCCACCCGCTGTTTCGCCGCCTGCTCCGGCTGAGCGGCGTGCCGCTGGCCGCGCCCAGCGCCAATCCCTTCGGCTACGTCAGCCCGACCACCGCCGCGCACGTGCAGGCCGGGCTCGGCCGGCGGATCCGGCACATTCTGGACGGCGGGCCGTGCGCCATCGGGCTCGAGTCGACCATCGTGGATGTGCGCGACCCGCGGGCCCCGCGCCTGCTGCGGCCCGGCGCCATCACCCAGGCGGCGCTGG
>CAIKTR010000163.1 GCA_903830425.1 uncultured Opitutia bacterium | reverse complement strand
CGCGGCCTTCCGCCGGTTTTCCTCCTCGCGCTCGCGCACCCGCTCCTCCGCCGGCACGGCAAACACCGCCCGGCCCTGGAGCACGCAGCCCCGGCGCCCGGGCACGCAGTCCGTCTCCAGCCGCAGGCAGTGGTCGTCGTCGGGTCGGAAATGGGGACAGGAAAAGCTCATGGCGGCCAGGCAGTCTACTCGCGGCGGCCTGGCGCCGCCTTGACCTGCCTCAAGCCGACTGACCCCGCGAACCCCGCAGCTGTCAAAGCGAGCATCCCCGGCGCGGGCTCCGAGGCTTGACGCGGGGTGCGCCGGGCGGCAGGACGTTTTTATGCGCAGTGCGTATTTTTTCCGCCTCACGGCGGGGACGATGCTCGGGCTGAGCCTCGCGTTGGCGGGATGTGTCACCTCCAAGAAATATAAAATGGCGAAGGCGGACACGCCGCCCGCCGCGCCCCTGGGCTGGAGCGTCGCGGCGCCGCCGGCCGAGCTGACGCTCGCCACGGTGATTGTGTTCAAGGGGCCGGGCTCGTGGAAGCGCGAGGCCCGGTGGGACGAATACGTGGTGAAGATCGCCAACCATGGCACCCAGCCGCTGACCGTGCCAACGGCCACGCTGACCGACCTGCTGGGCCAGCCGCAGCTGCCGGGCTCGGACCCGTGGAAGCTGGAGAAGCTGAGCTACACCAACTGGGACAAATACGGCAAGACGGGCCTGAAGCTGCTGGCCGGGGCCGGGGCGGTGGCCCTGTACGGCTTCGCGGTGACGGCCGTGAGCTTCGGCACGTTCATGGCCGCCCCCGGGGCGGCGGCGGGCGCCGCCGGCGCGGCCACAGTGCTGTCCGCCATTCCCCTGGTGGCGGTGGCCGACATCGTGATCGTCGCGGCCATGAACCATAACAACAAGGACAAGGTGCAGCAGGAATTCGACCGGCGGCGGCTGACCCTGCCGCTCACGGTCGCGCCCGGCGCCACGGTCATCGGCAGCCTCTTCTTCCCCATGACCCCGGGCCCGCGGCAGCTCACGCTGCCGGGGCGCGCGGGCGACACGCCGCTGACCCTCGAGCTGGGCCTCAAGCCGCTCGCCGGCCTGCACCTCAAGCCGGCGGACTAGCCCGCCGCGCGCCCTTCCCGGTCAGAGGTTCTCGTCCTCGTTGGCCCGCGGCCCGGCCTGGTTGGCCGGCAGGTGGTGCGGGAGGAAAACATAGTAGTTCATCAGCCACCAGCTGCGCGACGAGCGGTAGAACAGCGCCGGAAACCCGATCGCCCCCACCCCCGCCGCCACGATGGCGGTGGTCGTGCCGATGACCTGGTAATATGCCAGCAGCATCACCGGGGTCAGGCAGCCGACCAGGGTGACGCCGTAGTTCAGCGACATCGCCCCGAGGAAGCTGCCCTCGTCGCGCTCGATCTTGAGCCCGCAGGCCGTGCAGGCGGGGTTGACGGCAAAGAAGCTCCCGGCCTGGAACAGGGTGCGCCCGCCGCAGTTGGGACAGCGGTTGCTCAGGCCCCGGGCGACGATCTGGAGGCGGGTGACTTTCATCGGCCCTAGGCAACGCCGGTTCCCGCCCGGCGGCGAATGCATTTTCACCGCCCGACCGACCCGCTCCGTCCCCGCCGTCCGGGCCGAGGGCACAAAAAAGGCGCCCCCGTTGGCGGGGGCGCCTGGAAAAACTATCCCGGCCGGCTCAGGCGCCGAGCTGGTAGCGGGTGAAGCGGCGGATCTGGATGTTCTCGCCGATCTTGGTGATCAGCTCGGTGAGCTTCTCCTTCACGGTCTTCTCCGGCAGCTTGACGAACGGCTGGTCGAGCAGGCAGATCGTGGAGTAGAACTTGTCGATCTTGCCCTCGACGATCTTCTGCACGGCCGCCGGCGGCTTGCCGAGGACCTGGGCGGCGGCGATGTCGCGCTCCTTGGCGACCTCGGCCTCCGGCACCTGGTCGCGGGACACGTACAGCGGATTGGCCGCGGCGATCTGGAGGCAGATGTCCCGGCAGAACGCCTTGAAGTCGTCGTTGCGCGCCACGAAGTCCGTCTCGCAGTTGATCTCGACCAGCACGCCGACTTTGCCGCCGACGTGGATGTAGCTCTCGATCAACCCTTCCTTGGTGGCCCGGTCCGCCTTCTTGGCCGCGGACGCCGCGCCCTTCTTGCGCAGGATCGTCGTGGCCTCCTCGACCTGGCCGTTGGCCTCGGTGAGGGCCTTCTTGCAGTCCAACAGCCCGGCCCCGGTGGCGAGGCGCAGGTTGTTGACCATTTGAGCGGTGATGGGGGTGCTCATGAAATCAGGTGGCTGGAAATAATGGAGGGAGCGGGATTACTCGGCCTTGACCGGGGTCTTCTTCGCCCGGACCGGCTTCTTCGTCACGGCAAGGGCCTCGGCGTCGCCCTCGACCACCGCCACCACTTCCGGCGGCAGGTCGATCTTGGAGAGGTCGACCTCCCCCGGGGCGAGCGGCACCTGCACCTCGGCGTTGGCGACCTTGATGTCGGCGGCCCCGCGCTGGGCGCGGCGCGTGTCGCGCTGGGCCAGACCGTTCTGGATGGCAGCGACGATCGTCTCGACGATGATGCGGATGGACTTCACCGCGTCGTCATTGCCCGGGATCGGGTGGCTGAGCGTGGTGGGGTCGGAATTGGTGTCGCAGAGGCCGACGCAGGGGATGCCGCAGCGCTGGGCCTCGGCCACCGCGATCTTCTCGTGGTTGACGTCGACGACGAACATCGCGGACGGCAGGCCGACCATGTCGACGATGCCGCTGAAATTGCGCTGCATGCGGACCATCTCGCGCTTGATCGCGGCCTCTTCCTTGGAGGAGAGCTTGGCCAGCTCGCCGCTGGTCTCCATGGCCTGGTACTTCTTGAACTTGGCGATGGATTTCTTGACGGTCTCGTGGTTGGTCAGCGTGCCGCCGAGCCAGCGGTCGACGCACACCGGCATGCTGGTCGCGCTCGCGGCCTCGCGGATGATTTCCTTGGCCTGGCGCTTGGTGCCGACGAAGAGGATGTTGCCCCCGTTGCCGACGGTGTCCTCGACGAACTTGACGGCCTTTTCGAGGGCCGCGTGGGTCTTGCCGAGATCAATGATGGAGATGCCCTGGCGGTGGTCGAAGACGAAGGGCTTGGAGCGCGGGTTCCAACGCTTGGTCTGGTGGCCGAAGTGGACACCGGCATCGAGCAGGTCTTTGGGAGTGAGGTTCATGGGATCTATGTTTTCGAAACACAGGTCGGCCAACTGGGCCGCCTTGCGATCGTGACTGACGTTAGGGTTGATGTTTACTGACTGACAGAGCGGTCCAAAACAGGGATCGGCCGGCCCACTGGCAAGCGAGAAGTGGGGAAAAAACCAAAATGGCGTTGACAGGCAAAACCCGGGGACGCACGTTCCGCCTTCCTTTGTTGCAGGGTGGAGCAGCCTGGTAGCTCGTCAGGCTCATAACCTGAAGGTCGTTGGTTCAAATCCAACCCCTGCACCCAAT
>CAIKTR010000162.1 GCA_903830425.1 uncultured Opitutia bacterium | reverse complement strand
TGTGTCCGGCGCGTAGCCGCCGCGGTCACGCGGCGGAGCCCCGGTCTGTGTCCGGCGCGTAGCCGCCGCGGTCACGCGGCGGAGCCCCGGTCTGTGTCCGGCGCGTAGCCGCCGCGGTCACGCGGCGGAGCCCCGTCCCGTGTCTGGCGTGTAGCCGCCGCGGTCACGCGGCGGTCTCGGGCGCGACGGCGCGCGGGGCCGGGGCTATTTCCCGGCGGGCGCCGTGGCCGGCGCCGCGACGGGCAGCACGATAGCGCGGGAGGCGCGGTCCCGGCCGAGGTAGGTCTTGGCCAGGGCGCCCAGCTCGGCGGCGGTGATGGAGTTGAAGTCCGCCAGGCGGGTCCGGCACCAGTCGAGGACCTCGGGTTTTTCCTGGGCGCGGGACAGCACGTTCCCGAGCCAGTAGCCGTTGTTCCGGAGCGATTCCCTCATGGCGGTGAGGGCGGGCTGCTTGGCGCGCGTGAGCTCGTCCTCGGTCACGCCGTGCTGGGCCAGGTCGTCGCCGATGCTCAGGACGAGCTCGGTGATTTTTTGGGCCATGGCGGGGGCGACGTCGACATTGGCGGAGATATAGCCGTAGCCGGGGAAGGTGTCGCTGGCAGTGCTGCCGGCCTGCGGGGAGTAGGTGCCGCCGATCTCCTCGCGCACCTTCACGCGGAGGCGGTCATGGAACACGCTGGCCAGCAGGTTGAGGCGGCGGGCGCGCGGCACGTCGAAGCTGTCGGTCGTGGGCCAGTAGAGGCGCACGATGCCCTTGGGGATCGCCGAGGCGATGGTGTAGTCCTGGGCGAAGGGCCGGGCGGGGAAGGCGATGCGCCGCAGGTCCGCGAGGGCGGGCTTGGGGCTGCGCGGCGGCAGCGCCCCGAGCGTCTGGGCGACCGCGGCGATGGTGGCCTCGGGGTCGAGGTCGCCGACGAGGGAGAGCTCGATGGCCCCGTGCGCCAGCTGGGGCGCGAGCCAGGCGCGGACCTCGTCCAGGTTGCGGGCGAGCATGACGTCCTTGGCCGGCAGGCCGAACCGCGGGTCGCCGCTGGCGAGCAGGCGGGCGACGCTGGTGGCGAACGGACCGGAGGGGGTGTGGTCGAAGCTCAGGTAGAGCTGCTCGAGGCCCTGGCGCGCCTGGCGCAGCGCCTCGGGGCGGTAGCCGGGATCCGTCAGCTTGGCGGCGAGCAGTTGGAGCTCGAGGAGCAGGTCGGTGCGGGTGGTGGCGCCGCTGAAGTCGAAGGCGTCCGCCGCCGGGCGGAAGCTGACGCCGACGTTCCGGCCGGCCAGCAGGCGGCGGAGGTCGTCGGTGCTGTGCCGGCCCAGGCCGCCGGCGTCGAACGTGCCGCCGGCGAGGCCGGTGAGCCCGGGCTGCCCGGGGGGCTCGGTGATCATGCCGTTGCCGACGCGGGCGCTGAGCCGGATGCGGCCGGCCTCGAAGGGGGTGGACTTCAGGTTGAGCCGGACGCCGTTGGCGAAGGTGATGAGGTCGAGGTCGAGGTCCGCGACGTGCTCGCGCTGGACGACCCGGCCGGCGGTCCCGAAGGAGGTGTAGGCCCAGGGGTGCTCGGCGGCGGCGGCCGGCGGGGGCACGGCGACGGCGCTGGACTGGTGGTAGGCGGCGGCGATGGCGGCGGGGGCGTCGCCGGCGATCTGGACGTTGCCGGAGACCAGCACGTAGCGACCCGACTCCGGGAACGCCAGGCGGAGCGCGGCCGCGCAGTCGGCGGGGGTGAGTTTCGCCAGGGCGGGCCGCAGCCGGGCGAGGTCGCTGGCGGGCGAGGTGAAGACCTCCCGGTGCAGGACCCCCTCCGCAAGCTCGGCGGCGAGGCGGTCCGAGCGGCGGGTGGACGCGGTCTGGGCGGCCTGCTCGAGGGCGTTGAGGTAGGCGGCGACGACCTCCTTCAGCTCGGCGGCGGCGAACCCGTGCTCCCGGGCGCGGCGCAGCTCCTGTTCGCCGGCGGCGAGGGCGGCGGCCCACTGGGCGGGCTTGCACGTCAGGTCGACGCTGGCCTCGCGGAGGAAGCCGAACCCCTCGGAGACGCTGGCGTGGGCCTCGCTGAACGGGGTGTTTTCCCGCTTGGCCAGCTCGGAGAACCGGCGGTTGAGGATGGCGACGGCGATGCTGCGGGGCAGTTCCCGGAGCCGGTGGGCGGCGGTGTCGGGCTCCGGGACGTAGGACCGGACGAGGGTGAGGGAGACGGTGGTGCGCGGCGCCTCGGGCTCGGGATGGAAGTTCGTGCGGAGGCCGGCGAACTCGGGGAGGTCGCCGAGGGCGGGCTCGGGCCGGGCCGGGGCCCGGGCGGTCAGGGACGAAAACGCGGCCGCCAGCATCGGCTCGACGACGGCCGGCTTGACGTCGCCCACCACGATGGCGACCAGGCGCTCGGGCCGGTACCAGGTGTCCCAGAAATCCACCAGCTGGGCGCGGGGGGCGTGCGCGATGACGGCGGTCTCCCCGATGGGGATGCGCCGGGGCAGCCGGGTGGTGCCGAGGGTGGTGTTGAACTGGGAGACGAAGGTCCGGTAGTCCACGGAGTCGCGGGCGCGCTGCTCGCTGAGGATGATGCCGCGCTCCTTCTCGACCATGTCGGGTGCGAGCAGGAGGCCGCCGGCATCGTCGGCGAGGACGCGCAGGCCCTCGGCGAGGGTCGCGGGCTGGGTGTCCGGCAGCTCCAGCAGGTAGAGGGTGCGGTCAAAGGAGGTGTTGGCGTTGGTATCGCCGCCGAAGCTCATGCCGATGCGCTGGAAGTACTGGACGAGGGTGCCGGGCTTGAAATGGGTGCCGCCGTTGAAGGCCATGTGCTCGAGGAAGTGGGCGAGGCCGCGCTGCTCCTCGGTCTCGTGCAGCGAGCCGGCGAGCACGAGCAGGCGCAGCGAGGCGCGGCCCTTGGGCTCGGCGTTGGGGTAGATGACGTAGCGGAAGCCGTTGGGCAGGGTGCCGAAGCGGGCGCCCGGGTCCGGGGTCAGGTCGCTGCCGGCGTGGGCAAAGCCCGGGGGCGGGGCGAGGGGGGCCGCGGCGGGGGTCGCGGGCGCGGCGGCGACCGCGAGGGGGAGCAGCCAGGCGAAAGTCAGGGCACGGGGAAGCAGGGGCATGCGGGGGAGGTTGCGGGCCCCGCCTGAAAGCAGAAGCACAAAAGTCTCGGCAAATGGCCCGGGGCCTTTTGGACTGGGGTGCCTTCGCTCCCGGGTTCCAGCCTCGTCCTGCTGGCGGTGCGAAGCCTCCCGCGGGTGGGCGCCGCGGGCGGTCCGTCCCGCCGCTTGGATCTGCCCCTGTGTCCCGCCTGACAATCTCGGCCCTGCGCCACCCCTCTCGCTCCTGATGCTCTGGCTTTATCGCCTCCTCTTCCTGCCCGGGCTGCTCCTGCTCGCCCCGGCCTACCTGTGGCGGATGCGGCGGCGCGGCGGCTACGGCCCGGATTTCCACCACCGGTTCGGCGGCCACGCGGGGCTGCCGGCGAAACGCGCGGGGGTCCGGCGGGTCTGGCTGCAGGCGGTGAGCGTGGGCGAGGTGCTGGCCATCGGGCCGCTGATCGAGGCGCTGGTGCGGCCGGGCCAGGTGGAGGTCTACCTGACGGTGACGACGAGCACCGGCCACCAGCTGGCGGCGGCGCGCTACCGGGACCGGATCATCGGCCTCGGGTATTTTCCCCTCGACTGGTGGGGCTTTTCGCGCCGGGCCTGGGCGCGGATCGCGCCGGACCTCGTGATCCTGATGGAGGGCGAGCGCTGGCCCGAGCACCTGCACCAGGCGGCGGCGCGCGGCGTGCCGGTGCTGGGCATCAATGCGCGGCTGTCCGACCGCAGCTTCCGGCGCATGCAGCGGCTGGGGCCGGCGGCGCGGGTGATGCTGGACGGGTTCACGCGGCTGCTGCCGGGCTCGGAGCAGGATGCCGCGCGGTTCCAGGCGCTGGGCTTTCCCGCGGACCGGCTGACCACCACCGGCAACCTCAAGCTCGATGTCGCGATCCCGCGGCTGGACGCGGCGGCGCGGGCCGCGCTGCGGCGCGAGCTCGGGCTGCCGGCGGGGCTCGTGCTGCTGGGGTCGTCCACCTGGCCGGGGGAGGAGGCGGCGCTGGTGGCGGCGCTGCGGCAGGTGCGGGCGGGCGGGCGGAGCTGCTCCCTGCTGCTGGTGCCGCGGCACGCGGAGCGGCGCGCGGAACTGGAGCGCCTGCGGGCGGAGACGGGCCTGCGGTTTCATTTTCGCTCGCACGGCCCGGCGCCGGGCGAGGTGGACGTGGCGGTGGCCGACACGACGGGGGAGATGGTCCGGCTGCTGCAGCTGGCCGACCTGGTGTTCGTGGGCAAGAGCCTGCCGCCGCACACCGAGGGGCAGACGCCGGTCGAGGCCGCGGCGCTGGAGCAGCCGATCCTGTTCGGCCCGGGGATGGGAAATTTCCGGCTGATCGCCCGCGACCTGCTGGCGCGGGGAGCGGCCCGGGAGGTGGCGGACGCCGCGGGGCTGGCGACGGCCGCGGCCGAGCTGCTGGGCGAGGCCGCGCCGCGCGGGCAGCTGGCGGCGGCGGCG
>CAIKTR010000161.1 GCA_903830425.1 uncultured Opitutia bacterium | reverse complement strand
TCGGGAACTTCGGTACTTTCATGGCCGGGTAGGAGGGGGTAGATATCGGACACTATCGGACGCCTAACTCTGCGCAAGTGTCCTTTTCTGTCCCCAAGTCGCCTCCGTTTACCTCTGAAGCCTCGAAAAGATGGTGCCCCCACGGGGAATCGAACCCCGCTTTGAAGATTGAGAATCTCCTGTCCTAACCGATAGACGATGAGGGCGAAAATCGGAGGGCCTAGGCTCCAAGTTTACCGCCCCGGGTCAAGCGTGAGTTTTCACTCAATAAAATAGCGTCCGATCCAGGCTGCGGTACTGGATCGCCTCCAACAGGTGCGGCGCCGCGATTTTGTCCGCCTCCGCCAGATCCGCCACCGTCCGCGCCACCTTCAAAATCCGGTCGTACGCCCGCGCCGAAAGACTCAGCTGCTCCATCGCCTGCTGCAGCAGGTCTCCCAGCTTCGCCTCCAACCCACAGTGCCGCCGTATCTGCGCATGGCTCATCCGCGCGTTCGCCGTCACCCGCGTGCCCGCAAACCGTGCCTGCTGCCGCGCCCGCGCCCGCTCGGTCCGCACCCGCATCGCCGCGGACGTCTCCCCGAGTTGCTCCGTCCGGAGCTCCCCGAGGCTCAGGGCCGGCGCGTCCACATGAATGTCGATCCGGTCCAGCAGCGGCCCGCTGATGCGCGAGCGATAGCGCTGGATCTGCGTGGGCGAGCAGCGGCACTCGTGCCGGGCATCCCCCAAATACCCGCACGGGCACGGGTTCATCGCCGAGACCAGCATGAAGGCGCAGGGCAGGGTAACCTTCCCCGCACTCCGTGAGATGCAGACCTCGCCATCCTCCAGCGGCTGGCGAAGCACCTCCAGCGCCGACCGCTTGAACTCCGGCAGCTCGTCCAGAAACAGCACACCGTGGTGCGCGAGCGAGATCTCCCCAGGCCCGGGGATCGTCCCGCCGCCCAACAGCCCGACATCGGAGATGGTGTGGTGCGGCCCGCGAAACGGCCGGGTGCCCCACGAGATCTCCCCGCGCAGCGTGCGCCCGGCCGCGGAGTGGATGCTCAGGATCTCCAACTGCTCGTCCAACGTGGGGGCCGGCATCACCGTCGGGATGCGCTTCGCGACCATTGATTTTCCCGAGCCCGGCGGCCCGATCATCAGCAGATTATGCGAGCCGGCGACCGCCACCTCCACCGCGCGCCGCAGCGCCTGCTGGCCCTTGATCTCGGAAAAATCCACGCCGCCTTCCGGCCCCGGCGGCTGGGCCCGGGCCCGGGCCGCCGCCGCCGCGAGCGGCTGGAGCGTCAGGGTGCCCGCCAGGAAACGCACCGCCTGGTCCAGCGAGTCGACCTGATGCACGGCCACGCCCTCCACCAAGGCGGCCTCCTCGGCGGAGACGGGCGGGAGCAGCAGCCCCCGCTTGCCCAGCCGCCGGGCCAGCCGCGCCATCGCCAGCGCCCCCCGGACCGGCCGCGTGGCGCCCGACAGGCTCAGCTCGCCGGCAATGAGCCAGTCCCCGAGCGCGGGGGCCTTGAACTGCTCCGTGGCGACCAGGAGGCCGAGGGCGATCGGCAGGTCGTAGATCGGGCCCTCCTTGCGGAGATGCCCGGGGGCGAGGTTGATGGTGGTGCGGGTGCGGGGGGCGATGAAACCGCTGTTGCGCAGCGCGGCGCTGACGCGGTCGCCGGACTCCTTGACGGCCGCGTCCGGCAGGCCGACGAGGAAGAGCCTGGGTTCGCCGGCCTCGGCGGCGTTGACCTCCACATGGACGGCTTCCGCCTCGACTCCCGCCAGGGCTGCCGAGAGGACGGTGGCGAGCATGGCGGGGATCCGGGGTGGGCGGGCGCTCAGGACTCGCTGGGGGGACGGTCGGCCAGACGCTGGCGGATGATGGCGATGTTCCGCTCGATCGCCTGGAGATACTCGTTGGGGCCGTCAGGAAACGGCTGGGAGAGATAGCAGTACATCCGCTCGAGCTGCAGCTCGAGCCGGGGTAGGATGAAATTCGACCAAAAGGCGGGCGTCTTTTCCTTCAGGTCCTGCGCGGACTGGAACATGCGCTTGCAGGCCGGGACCCCGAGGAATTCATCCGACTCGAGGAACTCGGCGTAGAGCCGCTCCAGCTTGTCGGGGTAGTCCGGCGCGGCCAACTGGCCGAGGTAATCGGCGGTGGCGAGGGCGCAGCCGATGAAGCGGTCGGTCTCGCTGGTGAAGGCCAGGCGCCCGATCTCGTTGGCGGGTCCGGTGCAATTGATCGCGGCGAGCACGGCGGCGATCTCGGCGCTCCCGACCCCGAGCGTCGGCAGGTAGGCGGCGGCGAAGGAGCAGCTGCGCAGGACGTGGGTCAGGGTGTACTTCGCGCCGGTCCCGCTCAGGTCGGACCGGATCTTCAGGTAGCCGGTGTCGTGCAGGAGGGCGGTGATGATCGCCAACTCGAACTGCCGCGGGGTCAGCCGGTGCGGGTCCCCTGCGAGGTGGGCGCCGCGCAGGAGTTGGGCGAGGCAGACGGTGGCCTGCAGCGTGTGCTCCAGATTGTGATAACCCAGGTCGTTCGCGAGGAAGCCGGGGTGCTGGCCGGCGAAATACTGCTCCAGATCAACGAAGGCGCGGTCCAGCACGGTGAGCGCGGCGCCGGGATACAGTTCCGAAAAAATCCCTCGGACGAGTGCCGCCACGGCCACGGGACTCTGGGTGACGACGGGGTTCAGCATGACAGCAGGTGCGGGAGGGTGGGGCTCCGGCGACTCACGCAGGCGCGACGGGGGCGGATTAAGAATTTGCTCATTTTTCCCCGCAAGTCCAAAACCATGGGAAACAACCAATACGATGATTCTTGGCATTACCGGAGGGATGGGCTGCGGCAAGTCGACGGCCGCCGGCCTGTTCGAGGGCCGAGGATTTCGCCGCCTCGATTCCGATGCCCTGATCCGGGATGAGGTGCTGACGCGGCCCGAGGTGAAGCGCCGTTTGCAGGACCGTTTTGGCCCGGAGGTACTCCGGGCGGACGGCACGGTGGATCGCACCCGGGTGGCCCAGCGGGTGTTCACGGACGAGTCGGAACTGCGCTGGCTGGAGGATCTGGTTCACCCGCCCTTGTACGAAATTTGGAGGGAAAAATTCGCTGCGGATCCCGCGGCGCAGTGGGCTGTTGAGGTTCCCTTGCTCTTCGAGAAGAATCTGGAGAATTGGTTTGATTTCACGGTCTGCGTCGCCTGTGCTCCAGCCCAGCAACTCGCCCGACTGGAGCAGCGTGGCCTACCGCACGCGCTCGCCGAGCAACGAATTTCGAAGCAACTGCCCTTGGCGCGTAAAATCGAGCTGGCTGATTTTGTCTTGTGGAACGAAGGCACCGCCGAATTCCTCCAAGACCAAGTCGATCAACTCCTCCACGCGCTGCCGGGTGTGCGCTGAGAGTTTCGCGGCGCCCTGGCTCCTTCGCGCGGTCTCTTCACCTCTATTCCTGACCGATCCGTTATGGACCTTCCCCCGAAAAACGACGACGCCTCCGGCGACACCCATTCTGCTGCCGATGGCGGCGAACCCACGAAATCGCGGCTGCGCCGCGGCCGCACGGCCAAGTCCAAGCTTGCTCCCCGGCGCGCGGCCAAACCGGCGGCCGAGTCACCCGCCCCGAGCGTCGCCCCCAGCTTTGAAGCTGAGCGCCCCGAGCGCACGGAGCGGCCCGAGCGCGCCGAGTCGCAGGAAAGGCCGGAACGCGTGGAAGCCCCCGCGCCCGCACCTTCCGCTGAGTCGGCTTCCCGCGGAAGTTCCGAGTCCGGATCGGGCAGTTCGGGCGATCAATCGGAAAGCCAAGGCGGCGGCCAAGGTGGCCAAGGCAGCCAGAGCGCACCAGGCGGACAGAGCAGCCAAGGCAATTACGGCGGCTCAGGCGGCCAAGGCGGGCAAGGCGGCCCGGGTTACGGTCAGGGCAGCCAGGGCGGAGGCCAGGGTGGCCAAGGCGGCGGCCAAGGTGAATGGCAGGAACGTGGCGGAGATCGCGGATTTTGGAAACGCAACAAGCGCAAGCGCGGCCGCCATGGTGGCGGGCCTTGGCAGCCGAGCGGTGGCGGCGGCGGTGGAGGAGGTGGTGGTGGGGCCCAGCCCTTTTCGCCGCATCCGCCCCAACCGCCGCCGCCGAGCAGCGCGCCGGTCTATGGCGACCTGCCGGATCCGGCGAGATTTGCCGATCTCGTGGCCCTCGGGTCGCTCGCGCAGGAGATCTCCTCCGGCACCGGCGATCCGGTCTACCTCAATGAACTCTACGCGCTGCCGCTCGCCGAACTGACGGCCTTCGCCCGGAAATTCGGGGTCGTGTTCGAGGGCGCCCCGAACCGCAAGCAGCTGCTGGCCCAGGTGCTGGCGCTGGCGGCCGAGAGCAAGCGCGCGATTCGTGACCGCGGCTACATCGACGTGACCGACCGGGGCTCCTTCATCGTGCACGAGCACGTCAACTACCGGCTTTATCCCGAGGACGCGTATCTGCCCGAGAGCCTGACCCGGCTCTACGGCCTGAAGCGCGGCCATCGCGTCGAGGTCCTGCTCCAGGCCCCGAAAGCCGGCGAACGCTGCCCGGCCGTCGTCCGCATCGACACGGTCATGGGCGGCAGCCCCGAGGAGATTTCCAAGGTCACCCCCTTCGAGGAACTCGTCCCGTACTATCCCCTCAAGCGGATCCTGCTCGAGGCCCCCGACGTCCAGAAGGACGTCTCGATGCGCGCCGTGGACATCCTCACGCCGATCGGCTTCGGCCAGCGCGGGCTGATCGTGGCGCCGCCGCGCACCGGCAAGACGGTCCTGCTGCAGAATATCGCCAACTCCGTCACGGAAAACAGCCCCCACGCCAAGCTCATCCTGCTGCTGATCGACGAGCGCCCGGAGGAGGTGACGGATTTCCGGCGCCACACCAAGGGGGAGGTCGTGTCCTCCACCTTCGACGAGACCCCGGAGAGCCATGTCCACTGCGCCGAGATGGTCATTGAGAAGGCACGGCGGCTGGTCGAACAGGGGGAACACGTCATCATCCTGCTCGACTCCATCACGCGTCTGGCCCGCGCCTACAACGCGCTCACGGGCAACCAGGGCAAGACGATGTCGGGCGGCCTGGAGTCCAACGCGCTGCAGAAGCCCAAGCGGTTCTTCGGCTCCGCGCGCAACATCGAGGGCGGCGGCAGCCTGACGATCATCGCCAGCGCGCTGATCGACACCGGCAGCCGCATGGACGAAATCATCTTCGAGGAGTTCAAGGGCACGGGAAACAGCGAACTCCATCTGGACCGCGGGCTCGTCGAGCGCCGCATCTTCCCGGCGATCAACATCGACCGCTCGGGCACGCGCAAGGAGGAGCTGATCTATCACCCCGACGAACTCCAGCGCATCTACGGCCTGCGCCGCGCGATGCAGGGCCTGGGGCCGATCGAGTCGATGGAGATGCTCATCACCCGCCTGAAGAAGACGAAGTCCAACGCGGAATTCCTGATGAGCCTAAATCGGTAGCCGGCCTATGTGACCACCCGCGCAGACGACCCCGTGCTGCAGCTGGCGCTCGACAAGGGATTGTTGAGCCCGGCACAGCTCGAGTCGGTCCAGCGGGTCATCAGTCGCCAGGCAGCTGCGGGAGGTTCACCGAGGTCGTGGGTGGACGCATGGGTGGGCGAGGGCGTGCTGACCGGCTGGCAGGCGGCCGCGTTGCAGGCCGAATGGTTCGGTCTGGAGACGGTCGATCTTTCCGCAGTGGTCGTTGCGGACGATTTGCTCGCCCAGGTGCCCCAGGCATGGGCGGAACGTCACCGCCTCGTGCCGCTGGCCCGCAACGCGGGTGAACTGCAGATCGCCGTCTGTGACCCGCTCGACACCGCTGGCGCCGACAGCCTGGCCCACCGGCTGGGCGTGAAAATAGCCACCCGACTGGCCCCGGCGGAGGAAATCGCCCGAGCGATCGAGCGGCTGTATCGCCCGGCGGCCACGGGCGCCGTGGGCGAGGCCAGCGACCCACCCCCGCAATCACCCGGGCCACACGCCGACGCGGCGGACCAGTCCAAGCCAGGGGCGAGTTCCTGGGCTGGTGACGAAGATGCACCCGTCATCCGGCTGGTCCACGCGCTCATCCACGCGGCGATCGACCGTCGGGCCTCGGACATCCATCTCGAGCCACTGGGGCGGCGGCTGCGGGTTCGGTACCGGATTGATGGCGTGCTGGTGGAAGTGGACTGTCCGCCGCCGCGACTGCAGTCCGCGATCCTCTCGCGGGTCAAGCTCATGGCCAACATCAGCATCGCAGAGAAGCGCCTGCCGCAGGACGGGCGGATCCAGTTGTCCCACGGCGGGCGCCCGCTGGACCTGCGGGTGTCCACGCTGCCCACATCGCATGGCGAAAGCCTCGTCCTGCGCGTGTTGGACCAGGAGAGCCTGAAACGCGGGCTGCCGGAACTGGGTTTATCCCCGGAACAGGCCGCGTTGCTCGAGCAGTGGATCACGCGACCCGACGGGATCCTGCTGGTGACGGGGCCGACGGGCTCCGGCAAGACGACGACGCTCTACGGCTGCCTGCACCACCTCAACACGGGCGGCCGCAAGATCATCACGGTCGAGGACCCGGTCGAGTACCAGTTGAGCGGGATCAACCAAGTGCCGGTCCGGCCGGAGGTCGGTCTGACGTTCGGGGCGGCGTTGCGGGCGATGCTGCGTCAGGCGCCCAATGTCATCATGGTGGGCGAAATCCGGGATGGTGAGACGGCGGGGATGGCCGTGCATGCCTCGCTGACCGGTCACCTGGTCCTCAGCACGCTGCACACGAACGATGCCCCGGGGGCGGTGCCGCGGATGGTGAATCTGGGCATCGCGCCCTTTCTGCTCGCGGCGTCCCTGCGGGGCATCCTGGCCCAGCGCCTGGTGCGAAAAATCTGTGGGGCGTGCCGGCAGCCGTTCCGGTCCACGCTGGCGGAGTTGCGGGCCCTGGGCCTAAACCGGGAGCCGGGTGGGGGCCCGGTGTTCATGCGGGGGCGGGGGTGCGCGGCCTGCCACGGCAGCGGCTACCACGGGCGGATCGGGATCTTTGAGCTGCTGGAGATCGACGACGACATCCGCTCCCTGATCCACGCCCAGGCGAGCCTGGGGCGCCTGCGGGCGAAAGCCCGGGCCCGGGGCCTGGTCACCCTACGTGAGGACGGGGCTCGCAAAGTCAGCGCTGGTTTGACCACAGTCGAGGAAGTCGTCTCTATCACGGTTGGCGACGCCAGCTAATCCCACCCCTGCATCCACCATGAGCTACGAAATGAACGACCTGCTCGAACTGGTCGTCGAGCAAAACGCTTCCGATCTCCACCTGCAGGTCAACCAGCCCCCCACACTCCGGCTCAGCGGGAGCATGACGCCGATCGACGGACCCGCGCTCACCCCCGCCGACACCGAGAAGCTGATGCAGGCGATCACGCCCGACAGCCACATCAGCAACGTGAAGCTCAACGGCGGCGCCGACTTCGGCTTCGCCTTCGGCGACAAGGCGCGCTTCCGCGTGTCCGTCCTCCGCGCCAAGGGCAACTACGGCCTGGTGCTCCGCCAGATCCCCTACAAAATGTTCGGCCTGCGCGACATTGGCCTGCCGGACAAGATCCGCGAGCTCCTCTACCGCCCGCGCGGCCTCATCCTCGTCACCGGCCCGACCGGCTCCGGCAAGTCCACCACGCTGGCCTCGATGATCAATTACATCAACGAGAACCGGGACGGCCACATCATCACGGTCGAGGACCCGATCGAGTATTACCACAATCACAAACGCTGCGTGGTCACGCAGCGCGAGGTGCACTCGGATGTGCCAAGCTTTTCCGAGGCCATCCGGCGGGCGCTGCGGCAGGACCCGGACATCATCCTGGTGGGTGAAATGCGCGATCTGGAGACGATCGAGGCGGCGATCAGCGCGGCCGAGACCGGCCACCTGGTCTTCGGCACGCTGCACACCAACGGCGCGGCCAAGACGATCGACCGCATCGTGGACGCGTTCCCGGCGAACATGAAGGACATGATCCGGACCCAGCTGGCCTCCTCGGTGCAGGCCGTGATCTCCCAGGTGCTCTGCAAGAAAATCGGCGGCGGCCGCATCGCGGGCTACGAGATCATGATCAACACGACCTCGATCGCGTCCCTGATCCGCGAGAACAAGACCTTCCGGATCAACTCCGACATCCAGACCGGGGCGAACCTGGGCATGATCACGATGGACACCCATCTGATGAGTCTCTTCAACCGCGAGCTGATCAGCGCGGACGAGTGTGTGGAAAAAGCGCAGGACCCGGTGGTCATGCGGGACAAACTGGTGGCGGGCGGAGCGCAATTGAAGACGCTCTGAGACGATGCGGATGCATGTTCGAGCGCCATAACGAGGCACTCCGCGAACTACTCCAAAATCAAGGTCTGGTCAGAGCCGCGCCACTCGAAGCCCTAAGGCAACAGTCTCTCGTTACGGGTGCATCGCTGGCCGACCTCGTGCTCGCGCAGGGGCGGTTGAGCCGGTCCGAGTTGCTGGCGGCGATCGCCCTCCAACTGGGCAGTGAATATGTCGCGGCCCCGCCGGAGTCGCTCCCCGCCGACGTCGTCAAACTGCTGCCCGCACATTTTGCGCGCCACTACGGCGTCCTGCCGCTGCGGGGGGATGCGCGTTGTCTGGAACTGCTCGTGCTCGACCCGTTCGACGCCCAGTCGCTGGCGGAGTTGGGTTTTGCCCTGGGTCGCGAGGTCCGGGCCTTGGTCTGTGACCCGGCGCAGGTCGAGCGCCTGCTCCGCCGGCATTACGGTGAAGGCCCGGTGCAAGCCGCAGAATTGGTGGCGGCAGGCCCGGGCTGCGCACCCGACCCCGAAACGCGCGACTACACGCCGGCTGATCTGGCCGCGCTGGCCGGGCAGGCTCCGGTCATCCGGTTCGTGAATCTGGTCCTGGCCCAGGCGGTGCGCGACCACGCGAGCGACATCCATTTCGAGCCGTTCGAGGAGGAATTCAAAATCCGCTACCGGATCGACGGCGTGCTGCACGAGATGACCCCGCCCGCCAAGGCGCTGGCCCTGCCGATCGCCTCGCGCCTCAAGGTGCTCGCGGACCTGGACATTGCCGAGCGCCGGGTGCCGCAGGACGGGCGGATCCGCGCCTCGCTGGTGGATCATGCGGTGGACCTGCGCGTTTCCACTCTGCCAACCCAGTTTGGCGAGAGCATCGTGCTGCGCGTGCTGGACCAGTCCGCGGTGCACCTCGAGCTGGCCGAGCTGGGGATGCCCCCGGAGGTGCGGACCGACGTCGAGCGGACCGTGCGGCGGCCCCATGGAATTTTGATCGTCACGGGTCCGACGGGCTCCGGCAAGACGACGACGCTCTACAGCGGCCTGCGGGCCATCAATGACATTGGCCTGAAGCTGCTCACCGCGGAGGATCCGGTCGAATACGAGTTGGAAGGCGCCCTGCAGGTGCCGGTCAACCCGGGGATCGGCCTGACGTTTGCCGCCGCGATGCGGGCGTTCCTGCGCCAGGATCCGGATGTGATCATGGTCGGCGAGGTCCGGGACCTGGAGACGGCGCAGATTGCGATGCAGGCGGCGCTGACGGGCCACCTGGTGCTGACGACGCTGCACACCAACGACGCCCCGGCGGCCGTCACCCGGCTGCTGGACCTCGGCGTGGAGGCCTTTCTAGTGGCGACGGCAGTGGAGGGCGTGCTGGCGCAGCGCCTGGTGCGGCGCATCTGTCCGCAGTGCCGGACGGTCCGGGTGCCCCCGCCCGAACTCCTGCGCCTGGCCGGCGGCGCGCCGGAGGACGCACGAACCGGCGAGTTTTTCCATGGCGCGGGCTGCCCGGCCTGCGCCCAGACGGGCTACCGGGGGCGCCTGGGTTTGTTCGAGTGGCTGCCGATGACGGAGGCGCTGCGCGAACGGGTCAACGTCGGGGCCACGGAGCTGGAGATCCGCCAGCAGGCCCAGCGGGAGGGCCGGCGGAGCCTGCGGGCCGAGGGCTGGCGGGCGATTCATGCCGGCGAGACGACCCTGGAGGAAGTTCTCGCGCATACCTGACTATGGCAACCTACACCTACACGGCGGTTGAACGGAGTTCGGGGCGGGAGCGCCGAGGCTCCATCGAGGGCTCCAGTCGGGCGCAGGCATCCAACCGGCTCAAGGCCCAGGGGCTGGCGCCCACGACCCTGCAGGTGGAGCCGATTGGGCCGGCGGCCAGTGGCCCGTCGCGGCCGGGCGGCCGCGCCCCGGAGACCAGGCGTGCGTTTCTTGGGTGGCGCGGGGTGGATTTTGGGCCGGAGGTCAGCCGGCGGGGCCTGATGCTCTTCACGCGCCAGCTGGCCACCCTGGTCAATGCGGGTCTGCCGCTCACCCGCGGGCTGGAGATTCTGGGACGCCAGGAGCGCAGCCCGCGTTTCCGGCGGGTGCTGGAGGAATTGACGGAGGGGATCGGGGCCGGCGGGATGCTCTCCGACGGGCTGCGGCAGCGGCCCCGGCTCTTTGGCGCACTGTATGTCGGCATGGTGCAGGCCGGGGAGGCGGGAGGAGTCCTCGGGGTCGTGCTGGACCGGCTGGCGCACTTCCTGGAAAAAACCGAGCGACTGCGGGGCCGGGTCAAGACCGCCCTGATCTATCCCGCCATCCTCATGACGGTCGCGGCGGGCATCATGGCCGTGCTGCTGGTCCTGGTGGTGCCGAAGTTTGAGCTGATATTTTCCGGCCTGCTTCGGGGCCAGCCGCTCCCGGCGCCCACCCGCGTCCTGCTCGGGCTGAGTGCCGTCATCCGGGAGCAGGCGGGGCTGATCCTCGCGGCGTGCGTCCTGCTGGGGTTTGGGCTGCAGCGGGTCCGCCGGACGGTGCTTGGTGCCCGGCTCGGCGACCGCCTGATCCTCCTGTTGCCCCTCCTCGGGGACCTGGTGCTCAAGGCCGCCATTGCCCGCTTCACCCGCACCCTGGGTACGCTGCTGGCGAGCGGGGTGGCGATTCTCGAGGCCCTGGCCCTGGCGCGGGCGACGTGTGGCCATGCCCCGGTCGCCGCCGCCCTCACTGCGGCGCAGGAACGAATCAAGCAAGGGGACGGTCTGGCGCGGTCGCTGGAGGCGACGGCGGTATTTCCCGGCCTGGTCACCGGGATGATGGCGGTGGGGGAGGAGACGGGGTCGCTGCCGCCCCTGCTGGGCCGGCTGGCCGACATCTATGACGAGGAGGTCGACAATGCCGTGGCGGGCCTGACCGCGCTCCTGGAGCCGATCCTGGTGGTGCTGATGGCGCTGATGGTCGGCTTCATCGTGATCGCGCTCTTCCTGCCGATTGTGAGCGTGATCCAGCACCTGCAGTGACGCCGCGGCATCCTGCGCTGGCGGCGCGCCACCGCACCAGGCGAGGGAGAAACGAAAGCCGGCCTAGGCGGTGCCTGGCGGGCGGATGAGGAGCTGGGCGTTCAAGCCCGGCAGGCGCTCGGAGAATTCCTCGCCGGCCACGGCCTGGCGGAGGGCGCGCTGGACCATGCCCATCTTCGCGTCGAGATTGTCGATCATGGAGACGAAGACGGCCTCGGGGGTGGCCGCATACACGGCCGCGCCCCACTCGGGTTCGCCCTGGTGGCTCAGCACGATGTGCTCGAGCCGCTCCAGCAGATCCTCGTTGAGCTTAACCTTCTTCCCAGCCTTGCGCACGAGCTGGTAGCCGAGGACCACATGGCCCTGGAGGATGCCGCGGCGGCTCCGCTTGGTGGCGAGGGTCCCCTCGTATTCGATGCTCTTGCCGGTGTCGTGGAGCAGGATGCCGGCGAGGGCGAGGCTGGGGTCCACTTCCGGATAAAGCGGGAGCAGCGCCTGGCAGGCGCGCGCCATGTGCACCGTGTGCTCGAGCAGCCCGTGGCGATACGCGTGGTGCATCGCGACGGCGGCCGGCGACCAGCGGAAGGTGTCCCCAATCTCGTCAAACACCGCCTGGACCGTCGCCTTCAGCTCCGGATGGGGGAGGGAGGCGATAAGACCGAGGAATTCGGTCCAGAGCGCGTCGGCGTTTTCCGGGGCGAGTTCCACCAGGTTGTCGAGCAGGCCGGGGGCGCCGAGCTCGCTTTCCGAGAGGATGGCGATCTTGGCCAGCTTGGGCGAGAGGCGGCCCTGATAGTAATCGATCTTGCCCTCGACGCGGATGACCGAGCCCTCCCCCGCCGCCTTGAGCAGTTCGAAGGCGGGGTGATCGCTGAAGAGCGTGCAGCCGAATGAGCCGGTGCGGTCGCCGAGATCGGCGTTGCAGTAGGGATTGCCGTTGGACGCGGTCTTGAGGGTGAGCTTCCGGACCACGAGCAGGCTGGTGAACGGCTGGCTGCTGGTGCCGTCACGGGTCTTGAGTTCGCGGACCGTGGAGAGGGGAGGAGTGGCTTCAGGCATGGTGCAGAGGGGCGGCCGGTGAGGGGAGGAAGCGCGGAGCGGGCATCCGTTGCCCGCAGCCAGCGGTGACATGTGGTTTCTGCAGTTCGCCCAGAATGACAATCTGATTCTGAGCCAGACGCAGCTGGTTGACGCCGCTGAGGTGGAGGCGGGCCTCAGCGCGGGTGGTATTTCTCGCGGGCCCGCACCTGGACGATCCGTTTTCCCGGAAGGATGCAGGCGGTCAGGTGGCCGCCGAGGACGCACCCGGTGTCGATGCCCAGGGACCACTTCAGGCGCACAACCTCCGGCCGGGGGGTGTGGCCGTAGATGACATAGGGCGGACCGCTCCAGCGTTCCGACCAGTGCGGGGCGGAGGGCTCGTCGGAGCACTTGCCGGCGCCGCCGTCCTTGGTCACGACCTGAATCCGCGTGACGATCCGGGCCGGCTGCCGCCGCCAGGGCAGATGGGGGAGGAAACCGCCGTGCACCAGCACGGCCTGATGGGCGGCATCATGGAACGTCAGCGGCATGGCGTTGAGGTAGGCCCAATCCTTGTGACTGAGCTGCTTCAGCGTGTCATAGTCGCTCTTCTTGAGGTGGGTCGGGTCGCCGGTCTTGCGGTAGTTGAGGAGGCGCAGCTCGTGGTTGCCGAGCAGGGAGACGGCGGCGTGGGCGCGGGCGAGGGCGATGACCTGGGCGCTGTCGGGGCCGCGGTTGACGAGGTCGCCGAGGAGCACGACGCGGTCGCCTTTTTCCAGCCGCAGCTTGGCCAGCAGGTCCTCGAATTCCCGGTGGCAGCCGTGGATGTCCCCGATGGCGATGATCCGGCCTTTCATGCGGACCGGTGAATTTGACTAGCGTTCATTTTTCCACGCTCTAAAGACAAGTCGCCATGGAACTGATCCTGCATCCGCTTGCCAAGACCTGCTACGCCTCCGGCCATGTGTTCGCCGAGGGGGACCGGGTCGCCTGTCACCTGGTGCGCGAAGCCACGGGCGAGATCGGCCGCCGGGATGTGCTGGTGAGCGTGGACGCGGCCGAGGCCAAGACGGGGCAGGTGCTGTGCAGCTGGACGGTGAGCTACAAGGCGCGGCATGCGGAGGAAAACGCGGGGCGCGCGCTCAAGCTGACGGCGGAGAACCTGTTTGTGACGCTGGCGGACCCGGCGGCCGAGCCGGCTCCCGCCAACACGCCGCTGCTCCAGTTCCTGGGGCTCATGCTGGAGCGCAAACGGCTGCTGCGTCCGCGGGGGCTGACCCCTGACGGGGAGCGGCAGATCTACGAGCATGCCAAGTCGCACCAGCTGTACGAGATCCCGGTGGGCAATCTGGACGAGGCCTTTTTCATCCGGATCCAGGGGCAGCTCGACCTGCTGATGGGCCCGCCGAAGACCCCGGTTGCACCGGTCGCGAGCGGAGCCTGATTCACCCGGGGCCATGCCGGTCAGCCGCTGATCTGCACCGGCGGGTTGCCCCGCAGGCGCGCCGCGGCCATGAAGTAACGCTGGGCGGAAAAACCGGGCTCGCCGGGCGGGCGTGCCGGTGCGGCATACGTGGCGTCCGGCTGCAGTTCCCGGGCATCCTCGTTGTCCCGCAGCTCGGTCAGCAGGATGTCGTCGATGATCCGCTTCCGCAGCTCCGGGTCCTCAATCGGAAACACCGCCTCGACGCGCCGGAAGAAGTTGCGCGGCATCCAGTCGGCGCTGCCGCAGTACACCACCGGATCGCCGTTGTTCTCGAAGTAAAAGACGCGGGCATGCTCGAGGAACCGCCCGACGATGTTGCGCAGGCGGATGTTCTCGCTGAGCCCCTTGACCCCGGCGAAGAGGCAGCAGGTGGCGCGGACGATGAGGTCGATTTTGACCCCGGCCTGGGAGGCGGCGTAGAGGCTGTCGATCGTGCCCTGGTCGACGAGCTTGTTCATCTTCGCGATGATCCGCGCCGGGCGGCCGGCGGCGGCGTTGGCCGTTTCCCGGGCGATCAGCTCCTGGATCCGCGAGTACATGTTGAAGGGCGCCACCAGCAGGTGCTTGAACTCGGGCGAGCGGCCAAAGCCGGTCAGGGTGTTGAACAGCTGCGCCACCTCGGCCGTGAGGTGCTCCCGGCTCGTGAGCAGGCTCAGGTCGGTGTACAGGCGCGCGGTCTTCGGGTTGTAGTTGCCCGTGCCCAGATGCACGTAGCGGCGGAGGCCGTCGCCCTCGCGCCGGACGACCAGGCTGCACTTGCAGTGGGTCTTGTGCCCGACCAGGCCGTACACCACATGGACCCCGGCCTCCTCCAGCTGGCGGGCCCAGTGGATGTTGTTCGCCTCGTCGAAGCGGGCCCGCAGCTCGACCAGCGCGGTGACCTGCTTGCCGTTGATCGCGGCGTCCATCAGGGCGCGCACGATGGGGGAGTCGCCGCTGGTGCGGTACAGCGTCTGCTTGATGGCGTAGACCTCGGGGTCGCGGGCGGCGTGCTCGACAAAGTCGACGACCGGCGTGAACGAGTCGTAGGGGTGGTGGAGCAGGATGTCGCGCCCCCGGATCACATCGAAGACGCTGGCCGCGCCGTGCAGCAGCGGGGCGTCGGCGGGGGTGAACGGGGGATACTTGAGCTCGGGACGGTCGATGAGGTCGTACAGGCTCATCAGGCGGAGCAGGTTGAGCGGGCCCTGCAGGCGCGTGGCGTAGTCAAGGGACAGGCCGATGTAGCCGCAGAGCGTGTTGTACAGCCCCGCCTCGACGCCGGCCTCGATCTCGAGCCGCACGGCGGCGCCCCGGCGCAGGTTGCGCAGCTCCTCCTCGATCTTCTTGAGGAGATTCTCGGATTCCTCGTCGTCGATGTAGAGGTCGCTGTTGCGGGTGACCCGGAAGGCGTGGGCGCCGCAGATCCGGTACCCCGGGAAGAGGCTGCCGGCGCAGAGCTTGATCATCTCGCTGAGAAAGAGGTAGCGCTGGGGGCCCGGCCGGTCCGGCCCGATCTGGACGATGCGCGGCAGGATCCGCGGCACGGGCAGGATGACCATCATTTTCTCCCGCTCGGGCGCATCGGGGTTCTCCAGCGAGACCAGCACGTTGAGGGTCTTGTTGGCGATCTGGGGAAACGGATGCGACTGGTCGATCGCCAAGGGCGTCAGCACCGGCAGCACCTGCGCCTGAAAATAGTCCTGCACCCAGGCCTGTTCCGCGTCGTCCAGCTCCGTTCCCAGCCGGAACTGGATGCCGGCCTTCGCCAGCTGCGGGACCAGTTGCTCGTGCCAGCACTGGTACTGGTCGTCGACCAGCGCGTTGGCGGCCGTGTGCACCCGCTTGAGCTGCTCGCGCGGCGTCAGACCGTCGAGGCTGCGCTCGTCCGTCCCCGAATCCGCCTGCTGGATCATGCCCGCCACCCGGATCTCGAAAAACTCGTCGAGGTTGGAACTGACGATGGCGAGGAACTTGACGCGCTCGAGCAGGGGATTGGAGGGGGACTTGGCCTGCTCCAGGACCCGGCGATTGAAGGCCAGCCAGCTTTGCTCCCGGTTGGCATAGGCGTGCTCGCGTCCGGTGGCCGCCGGGGCGGGATGCGGTGCTCTCCCCAGCGGGGACGCTAGCTTGGAAATTTTCTTGCCGCGGGTCATGGGACTGGCGTTTCGGATCGAGAGGCTAGCTGAGTGACCCGCCAAAACGAGCGGATAAAGGCCTGACACCCATTCGGCACAATCAATGCCTCTATAATAAATGCCCTACTATCAGTACCACAGTCCGATATGAGCTAAACGGTCTACTCAACCCCGGGGTGGAGACCGAAGGTCGGGTGCGGGCTAACGCCGGACAGGCACGCCGCGGGAGGCCAGAAAATCCTTGGCTTGGGGGATGGTGTAGGTGCCGAAGTGAAAGATACTTGCAGCCAGCACGGCGCTGGCGTGGCCCTGATCCAGGACCTCGACCAGATGGTCGAGGGTTCCGGCGCCGCCGCTGGCGATGACGGGGACGGTGACGGCGTCGCTGACGGCGCGGGTCAGCTCGATTTCGTAGCCGATCCCGGTGCCATCGCGGTCCATGCTGGTGAGCAGGATCTCGCCGGCGCCGAGTTCGACGGCCTGCCGGGCCCAACCGACGGCATCCAACTCGGTGGCATGGCGGCCGCCATGGGTGTAGACCTGCCAGGACGGTCCGTCCGGCGCGCGCTTGGCGTCGATGGCGAGCACGATGCACTGGCTGCCGAAGCGGCGGGAAGCCTCGGCGATGAGCGTCGGATCCTTGATGGCGGCGGTGTTGAGGGAGACCTTGTCCGCACCGGCCTTGAGCATGGCCTCGATGTCCGCCAAGGACCGCAGACCGCCGCCGACCGTCAGCGGCATGAAGCACTGCTCGGCGGTGGAGGCGACGACGTCGTGCATGATCTTCCGCTCGTCGCTGGAGGCCGTGATATCGAGAAAGATGAGCTCATCCGCGCCCTGGGCGTCGTAGGCGCGGGCGCACTGCACCGGGTCGCCGGCATCGCGGAGCTGCGTGAAACGCACGCCCTTGACCACGCGGCCGGCGCTCACGTCGAGGCACGGGATGATGCGGCGGGAAAGCATGGGGGAAAAGTAGCGGGCACCCGGCAGCGGGTGGCGAGGAGAAAACACCCCGGCCCGGGCTGGGGCGAGGGGTCGGCGCTGCGGGCCGCGGCGGATCCCTCCAGCCCGGTCGGCAGGCGGCGGTGGCAGTCCCGCCGCGGACGCTCAGACGTGCGTCACGTCGGGCTCGAAGTTCACCGCGAGGCGGTAGACATGCCCGGGGCGCATGATGAGCGGATGGTCGCGGATCAGGTACTGCAGGTAGTGGATCTTGCCGTAGTTGGTCCGGTAGGCCGGATCGGCGCTGACAATCTCGGTTTCCTGCCAGGTGCCCTGGAAGTCATCCTTGGCGACGGTGCAGCGGTGGCCCTGGGGGCCGAGCGCGAGCGCGCCGTTGACATGGTACTTCGAGTGCGGCGCGGCGATGGCGAGGACGTAGCGGAACTTGTCGAGGGTGACGGCCTGCTTCACGGTGTAGGCGAACTCGCAGCTGATCTTGCTGCCGGCGAAGTTCCACTGGACCTTCACGCTGCCGAGGTTCTTGACGAACTCCTCCTTGGTGGTGATGAGCTCGGGCTGCTCGTAGCGGAAGTAGAAGCTGTTGCGCAGGCCGAGGCCGGTGACGCAGTTCTTGCCGTAGAACGCCGGGAGGGTGACGTGCTCGCCGAAGGTCAGCTCGGGGAGCATGACCGGCAGGTAGACGTTGTTGGGCCAGTCGAACACCCCGGGGCAGTGGGGGAAGGGGAGGGAGTCGCTGGTGAGCGTGGTGCCGGAGCTGATCAGCGGGATCTGCGTGTGCAGGCCGCTCTCGGCGTCGCGATAGAGGAAGAGGCCCTGCTCCTTGCGGTTGCTCTTATCGAAGATGACGAAGCGGCCCGAGGTGCGCGGCGGCTCGATCTTCGGGGCGCCAACCGGCATCGAGACGGTCTTGGCCAGGCGGGACCACTGGCAGAGGTAGCGGGCGGCGTCGAAGTTCGCCATCCGCGTCGTGTGCGGCGCGTACGTGGTGCGCTCGTCGTCGCGCAGGTCGAGAAAGCCCTGCTCCTGGTCGAGGTAGGTCTCGTAGAAAAACATGAACAGCCGCCGGAGGATGTCGTAATACTTCATCTTCTGGTCGTCGGCGATCCAGCCGTCGCGCAGGCCCTGCAGCAGCAGGCTGATGCAGTGCATCTGGCCGTAGGCCCCGGCGGCGCGGCCGAACGCCCAGCCCAGGCCGTCCGCGCGGACGAGGTCGGGCATCATCTTGATGTACTTCTCGGCGTAGGTCCGGAGGGTGGGGAGCTTGCGGTCGCGCACGCCGCTGTTGGCGTGGAGCTGGAGCGCCGAGCGGATGAACACGAAGTTCATCACGCCGTAGAGATTGAAGTTGCCGCCGAAGCCCGAGGTCGCGTCGTCGAAGAAGCTGGCCGAGCTGGTCGCGGTGATCCGCTCAACCATGCGCTCGATCAGGCGCGAGGTCTCGTCCTTCTTGGAGAGCCCGAGGCTGAAACGGGCGACGGCCTTGGCGATGTTGAAGGCCTGCCAGTGGTTGTCGTAGTCGCTGCGGTGCAGCAGCTGCTTGTCGATGCGCTCGCGGGTTTCCTCGACGAGGCGTTCCCAGACGGGGTTGCGCTCCTTGGAGGGGCCGAAGGCGAGGAGGCCGAGCGAGGCGTAGGCGAGGCCGTTTTCGGCCGCGGGCTCGGTGAACATCTGGGCCGTGATGCAGCGCGCGGCGAGATCGATCAGGTCATAGCCCTTGAGGGTGGTTTCGCCGGTGGCGCGGTAGAATTCCCCCAGCGCGAAGGCGACATGGCCGGGTTCGTCGGGACGGGACTCCTCGCCGTTGGCGGGCAGGATCGTTCCGTCGGGCTGGATGGAGTCGAGGTTGTGGGCCAGCATTGAGCGGGCCATATCGAGACATTGCTCGGAAAAACTGTGCATGCGGTGGTGGGACGGAGGGGGAGGGAGGCGGCGGGCGAGGAAAGTGGATTTTGCCGCGCGCGACGCCCAAGCAGCAAGAGTGAAGTTAGCGGGCGATCAGCTTGAGGAACTCGGCGTTCGTCTTGGTTTTGGACAGGCGGGCGATCATGGTCTCGGTGGCCTCCTCGATCTTCTGCTGCACCAGGGCGCGGCGGAAGAAGTGGATGCCCTCGAGGGTCTTTTCGTCGATCAGCAGCTCCTCCTTCCGGGTGCCGGAGGAGGCGACGTTGATGGCGGGCCAGAGGCGCATCTCGGCGCACTTCCGGTCCAGCACGAGCTCCATGTTGCCGGTGCCCTTGAATTCCTGGAAGATGACGTCGTCCATCCGGCTGCCGGTTTCCACCAGGACCGAGGCGATGATGGTCAGCGATCCGCCCTCCTCGGTCTTGCGCGCGGTGGCGAAGAGCTGGCGGGGTTTCTCCAGGGCCCGGACGTCCAGGCCGCCGGAGCCGGTGCGGCCGGAATTGCGCGCCGTGTTGTGCGCCCGCGCCAGGCGGGTGATCGAGTCGAGGAAGAGCACCACGTCGCGGCCCACCTCGACGAGGCGCTTGGCGCGCTCGATGCAGAGGTCGGCAATGCGGAGGTGGTTCTCGATCTGCTCGTCGTTGGACGAGGCCCAGATCTCGGCGGGCACGCTGCGGCGGAAGTCGGTGACCTCCTCCGGCCGCTCGTCCACCAGCAGGATCATGACGTGGCACTCCGGATTGTTGGCCAGCACGCCGAGCGCCATGTCCCGGAGCAGGGTGGTCTTGCCGGTGCGCGGCGGCGCCACGATGAGGCCGCGGGTGCCCTTGCCGATCGGGCAGAACAGGTCGACGGCCCGGGTGGTCATGCGGCCGTCCTTCAGCTCCATCTTGAGATGCTGGTTCGGCGAGATCGTCGTGAGGGTGGTGAAATCGAAGCGCGCGCGGCGGTCCTCGAGCGCCACGCCGTCCACCGTCTCGATGAAGCGCATCTTCGGGTTGGGGAAGCGGCTGTCGGGCGGGAAGGCGGTGCCGCCAATCATCGAGCCGGTGCGCAGCTTGAAGCGGCGGATCAGCTCCTTGGGCACGAAGGGATCCGTCGGCCGGCGCTTGCCGCCGCGGCTCAGGTCCAGCAGCTGGCCGTTGCCGCCGCGCTGGATGTCGATGTCGAGGACGCCCTCGACGTGGATGGTCTCCACCGGCGCCGGGGCGGGGGTGGTCGTTTCAGGGTTGGCAGGGGCCGCGGCCGGAGCGGGCGCGGGGATGTCCGCCGGGGCGGACGCGATTTTCTTTTCCATACAAAAATTAGTGACAGACATACCCGCGCTTGACGCTTGAAACTCGTGGCAGGATAAGAACTGCGAGTTGCTTTCTTAACCCCTAAAATCCGCCACTAACGTGACAGACCAGACGATCACCTCAGTATCCCGGGAACACCGGAAGTTCAGGCCCTCGGCCGAGTTCAAAGCCCAAGCCAATCTTGGGAGTGAAGCCGCCTATAAGAAGCTCTATGCGGAGTCTGTCAACTCCCCAGAAAAATTCTGGGGCCGTCAAGCCACCGAGCAGCTGGTGTGGCGGAAGCCGTTCACCAAAGTGCTGGATTGGAAGTCTCCGCATGCCAAGTGGTTCGTGGGCGGCAAGTTAAACGTTTCCGAGAACTGTCTCGACCGTCATCTGGGCACCTATCGGGAAAACAAGGCCGCGCTTATTTTCGAAGGTGAGCCGGGCGATGTCCGGACCATCACCTATAAACAGCTTCATTTCCACGTCTGCCGGCTGGCGCACATCTTCGAGAACATGGGGGTCGGCGCCGGGGATCGCGTGGCGATTTATCTGCCGATGATTCCCGAGGCCGTCATGGCGATGCTCGCCTGCGCCCGGGTCGGCGCCATTCACACCGTGATTTTTGGCGGCTTCAGCGCCGAGGCGATCAAGGACCGCATCAACGACTGCAAGGCGAAGCTGGTCATCACGGCCGACGGCGGCTGGCGCCGGGGCAAGGTCATTGAGCTCAAGGCCAATGTGGACAAGGCGATCGAGGGCACGCCGACCGTGCAGACCGTGATCGTGGTCAAGCGCTGCGGCAATCCCGTGACGATGGTCGAGGGCCGGGACGTGTGGTGGCGGGAGGCCTGGGAGGGCGCGCCGAACACCCACAAGGCGAAGGCCTTCGACTCCGAGCACCCGCTCTTCATCCTCTACACCAGCGGCTCGACCGGCAAGCCGAAGGGCGTGCTGCACACCAGCGCCGGCTACCTGCTCGGCACCAAGCTCAGCGCCCACTACGTCTTCGATCTCAAGGAAAACGACCGCTACTTCTGCTCGGCCGACATCGGCTGGATCACCGGCCACAGCTACGTCGTCTACGGGCTGCTCGCCAACGGCGCGACGATCTTCCTCTACGAGGGCGCGCCCAACCAGCCCGAGGCGGACCGGTTCTGGCAGATGATCGACCGGCACGGCATCACCATCCTCTACACCGCCCCCACCGCCATCCGCGCGTTCATGCGCTGGGGCGACAACTACGTGCTCCGGCACCACCTCACCTCCCTCCGGCTGCTCGGCTCGGTCGGCGAGCCGATCAACCCCGAGGCCTGGATGTGGTACTACAACATGATCGGCAAGAAGCGCTGTCCGATCGTGGACACATGGTGGCAGACCGAGACCGGCGCCATCATGATCACCCCGCTGCCCGGGATCACCCCGCTCAAGCCGGGCTCGGGCACCTGGCCGTTCTTCGGCGTCGTGGCCAAGGTGGTGGATGAACACGGCAAGGAGGTGCCCCGCAATACCGGCGGCAAGCTCGTCCTCACCAAGCCCTGGCCGTCCATGCTCCGCACGCTGTGGGGCGACGACGACCGCTACCAGAAGGCCTACTGGTCCGAGGTGCCCGGCGTCTACTTCACCGGCGACGGCGCCCGGCAGGACAAGGACGGATATTTCTGGATCGTCGGCCGCATCGACGACGTCCTCAACATCTCCGGCCATCGCATCGGCACCGCTGAAATCGAGAGCGCGCTGGTCTCCCATCCGTCGGTCGCCGAGGCCGCCGCCGTCGGGCGCCCGGACGAGCTCAAGGGTCAGTCCCTCGTGGTCTTCGTCACCCTCAAGTCCGGACAGACGCCCAGCGACGAGCTCAAGGAGCAGCTGCGCAACCATGTCGGCAAGGAGATCGGCTCGCTGGCCAAGCCCGACCACATCCGCTTCGCCGCCGGCCTGCCCAAGACGCGCAGCGGAAAAATCATGCGCCGCATCCTGAAGGAAATCGCCGGCGGCGGCGCCATCAAGGGCGACACCACCACCCTCGAGGACTTCAGCGTCGTCGCGAGCCTGCAGCAGGAAGAGTAATCCGAGCCACCAGAGTTATTGCAAGTAATCTGTAAATAGCAGACTGCAAAGCTATTACCTATTATTTGTTTGTGTGCGAGTTTGAGCAGGATTGTCTGGGGCCGTCATGCGGCGCGCCCCGACAGTCCAGCTCCGTCCTGAGATCCGACGGCGTGCGGCGGGCTTCACGCTGATCGAGTTGCTGGTGGTGATCAGCGTCATCGCGGTGCTCACGGCCGGCGGGTGGGGCCTCTGGCGCGGAGCGAAGGAACGGGCGGCCATCGGGCTGGCGCGCGCCGAACTGGCGATGCTAGGTCAGATGCTGGAGTCCTACCGGCGTGAATATGGCGACTATCCCCAGACGGTTGATTCGCCGGCGACGCTGCACCGGGCGTTGCTTGGCCGGCTGGGGCCGACCGGCGCTGAAATCGCCGGGCGCAGCATGCTGGGCACCGTCCGGATTTCGCTGCTGGATCCCGCGCACCCGGACGATCCGGACAACAGTTGGGTGGATCCGTGGGGCCGGCCCTATCAGTACATCGCCTACACCCGGACACTCGCGTCGCTGCCCCCGGTCAGCGGGTTTGTCCTCTTCTCCTACGGACCGCTCGAGGGGCGCGAAGCCCTGCCGCTGGGTTCGGAGGTCGTGCCCGCGCGCTCCGGGGAGCAGGGCGGTGTCATTTCCAGCTCAGCCCTGAATGCCCGGAATATCTACGCCGTCCCATGAGGCCCCGAGGAATTTTCAATCGCGACCCGGCTGGTCCGGTAACGGGCCCCTGCGCCCATCGGCCTGTCGCGTTCACCTTGATCGAACTCCTGACGGTGATCGCGATCGTTGGCGTGCTCGCCGGCATTCTCCTGCCGGCCACCCTGTCCGTGCGGGTCGCGGCCCGGCGGGCCAAGACCAAGGTGCTGTTTGCCCAATGGGGCGGCGCGATGGAGTCCTTCCGCCAGGAGTATGGCTATTACCCGGTGATCGACGGCGGCAGCGGCAAAGTGGAGCCAAGGCTGTTTGCCGGGGCCCTCACCGGGAAGTCGCTGCAGGGCGCGGCCGTGGCGGCGCCGGATCATCTCGCGGGGAACCTCACGCAGACGGCATTCTACGCCCTCACCGAAGATGAGTTGAATGAGACCCGGACGGCGCTGGTCGACGCCTTCGGCAACTCGGACATCGCCGTGCTCTGCGACCGGAACGGTGATGGACAGATCACCGGGGCGGACGGTTCAGTGCAGTCGGTGTGCGGGCTGGGCCGCACCGACGCGTATGCCCCCGCGGTCAGCGATCTGGACCTGGGGGTGGGCATCCGGGCCGGCGTAATTTTTTACTCGGCGGGTCCCGGCACCCGGGCGAGCGACCTGGTGTTCAGCTGGAAATGATGAAACGGGACCGGTCCAGTGCCTTTACCCTGATCGAGCTACTGATGGTGCTCGGCCTCATCGCGCTGTTCACCGGCCTGCTGGCTCGGGCGCTGCAGGGCGGAGATTCGGCGGGGGCCTTGCAGGAGGGCCAGGGCCGGGTCGCCCGCATGCTGGCCGCGGCCCGTGGTCAGGCGGCGTTGGGAGAGAACCGTGCCATGCTCGTGGTGGATGCGGATCCGGCGGGCGAGGGGTTTCTCCGGCGGATGCACTTGGCGGTGGAGACGGCGCCGGGCTCGGGCCAGTGGCAGACGCGTTCGGACGACGTACTTCTGCCCGCCGGAGTGTTTATCGTGCCGGAAAGCTCCACGGCCAACGGGGTCGTGTTCGCTGGTCCGCCGGGGGCCTGGCCGCCCCAGTGCCACTCGTCCCTGCAACTGGCCGCGGCGGGGACGATCACGAGCGCGGCTGGCCATCATGCCGGGCTCTACCTCCAGATGACCTCGCCTTTCGACCCAGGGGGGGCGCCCGAGAGTAAAGGCGGCGATCGGTTGGTGCTGGCCCCAGCGCGGCGTCTGCCCCTCGGGGTTGAGTTTCACGACCCCGCCCGGGCCTGTGGTGCGGTGCTCAGTGCCTATGGCGTGCCGCTCCTGGTCAATCAGGCCTCGGGTTTTGGGATCTAGCCCCCGCTCCATCCAGATGATCTCGGCACAAGCAGTCATCGCGCCGCCGGATCCGGAGCCTATTTCCCAGGATCCGGCTTTCACGCTGGTGGAGGTGATTGTGGCCATCGGCATGGTCGCGGTCACCGTCGTCGCGCTGGTTGCCCTGCTGGCGGCCAGCAGCCGAGCGGCAGGGGAAATGGCCGCGCGCCAGCAAGCCGTGCACCTGGCTGATGCCGTGACCTTGGAACTCCTCCGGCTGCGGGACGCGCTTCCCGGTGACGACCCGGCCGGGGGACTCGACGTGCTGGCGACATTGATCCCGGGAAGTGCCAGCAGCCAATCCCTCCGCTTGGTCGGATCGCTCGATGGACTGCGGATCGTGCGGGAGAGTGAAGCCGGTGATCCGGAACTGGGACTGGTGCCGGGCGACCGCTATTTTTTGATCGAGGTGCGGCAGCAGTCCGGGAATCTGGCCTATGTCGCTGGCGCGGGTTTCCTCGCGGTCTCGGCCAAGGTCCGCTGGCCCTACCAGTCGAAGTTGGGGCCGGAGGGTTCGGCCGCCGTGACGGCTGATCTGAGTCAGGCTTCGACCGCGGTGTTAAACTTGGCGGTGACCCCATGAGACCGAAACGCGCGGAACGAACCGGAGAGCCGGGACCGGTCAGCGGATTTACGGTACTCGAACTCCTCGTGGCCGCCGGCTTGACCGCAATGCTGGCGACTCTGCTGCTGGGGCTGGGGGTGAACTTGCTTGGGACCTGGAACCGAACCCAAGGTCGCATCTCCCTCGAGAGCCGAGGCCAGCGTGTGCTCGACCAATTGGCCCAGGATCTCCAGGGCGCGTGGCGCCGCGACGACGGGAGCGTGTGGCTCGCCGCCACCGTCCAGCCAGGACTGGGTGCGAGCGGGCAGTGGGTGGAGGGGGGCAAGCCGTCTGCGGGGTCGCTCGAACTGGCCGCGGCGACGCTGGCCGACATGCGCTTTGGCGTGGCGGGCGTTTGGCTGCGACTCTTCACCACTCCCCCCGGAGCAGACCCGCGCACGGGCGACCCCGCGGCACCGGTGGCGGTGTCGTACCAGATCATCCGGCGGACGCTGGCGGATGGCCGTGCGGACTGCCGCTATCTGCTCTACCGGGCGGAGATCAGCTCCGCCGCGACGTTCGATGCGGGCTATGATCTCAGCGCCGACGCCTACCGGCGCCCTGCCACAATCGCAGGTGCGCCGGGCAACCTCGTGAGTCCGCTGGGGCGTCAGGTCCTGGCGGAGGACGTCATCGATTTCGGCGTGCGGATCCAGGGCCGGCCTGCCAGCCGCCCGTACAGCGGCACGGGACTCAGGCAGATTTTCCCAGACAAAGCGTTGGACCTTGAGTTCAACCAAGCCTCACCCCCGTTAGGCGGCGCCCCCGTTCATGGTGGACCCTGCGTCATCGACGTGATGCTGCGGATGCTCACGACCGAAGGCGCCCGCCAGATCGCGGGGCTGGAGGGCCAGCAGCGCCCAGGTGATTGGTGGGAAATCGCACGCACCCATTCACGCGTCTTCACCCGCCGGATCGTGCTGCCGGCGGCAATCCTCTGAACAATGGCCGCTGCTCCCACAACTGATGGCCGCCGCCGCGGCACCCCACGGGCGGCCGGATTCGCGGTGATGCTGACTCTGGTCCTGCTGGGGTTTCTCGTGACCCTGCTGACTTCGCTGGCGATCCTCTCACGGATTGAGGGAAACATCGTGGACCATGCCCTCCAGCAGTCCACGGCCCGGCAGCATGCCCTCCTGGCACTTTCGATTGCTCTCGGACGACTGCAGAAATATGCCGGCCCGGACACCCGGGTGACCGCCACCGCGGCCGCGTTGGGCGGGGTCGGCGGCACCACCCACTACACCGGAGTCTGGGACTCGGCGGACACCTCCGTCGCACCCCTTACCTGGCTCGTGAGTGGCAATGAGCGGGTGGCGGCCGGAATTACTCCCTCCAGCGAATTTCACGCCGTGGAGCTGGTCGGCGCGGGGACCTCGGGCCTGCCTGGCGATGTGGTGGCACCCCTGCAGGCGATCGCGGCGAACGCGGTTCCGGGGCAGGGTGGGGCGGCGACGGTCGGCCATTACGCATGGTGGGTAGGTGATGAAGGGGTGAAGGCGTCCGTCGGTGTGGACGGACGGGGCGCCGCGCTTACCTGTCCACCGTTTGACTCACTGGAGCTACGCAGTCGCGTCTCCCAGCAACTCGCGCTAGGCGCGGGGCCCGCGGACCTCTCCGGTCACGCGGTCTTCGAGCCGCGCGATCCCGCCAATCTGCCTCTGCTGCCCAGGGTGGCGGACTTCAACCAGCTTGCCCGGCTCAAACTCGCCGATGGGGTAACCCCACTCGGTGGCGACGCACTACGACCCTACTTCCACGCCTGGACGGTGAATCATCGGGCGGTCCTGGCCAACACTCGGACGGGCGGGCTGCGTCAGGATTTGTCGCTCCAGCCCGATTTGCTCGGGTCCGCCTTCGCCGCCTGGGCCGATTATGGTGCGTACATGGAAGATCCGGCGGTCCCGCTTTCGCCGCAACCGGCACCAGCCTATCCCGCGGAACATCCCGCGGAGTCCTTGCGGCGTCGCTACCGCCTGACTCCGCCCCGGACGGATGCCGGGATCACCCACGGCGTCGCGCCGCTGCTGTCCTATTTCCTGCTCACCTTCAATCTCCGCACCGATCAGGCGGTCAGTGGCGCGGTGCGTCCGCTTGAAGTGCGGGCTCGTTGGCTCGTCTCCTGCTGGAATCCCTACAGCAGCGCCCTGGTGCCGGAGGAATTGCAACTGGAGGTGACCGGCCTGCCGACCGTGGTGGTGGGCGTTAGTGACGGCACGACTTTGCCGGGCCTGTCGCTCGAGGAACTATTCGGGGCGCCTCTGCGGATCAACCTGCCGTGGGAAACCACCGGCCGTGACGACCAGCAGTCCTGGCTGCCCGGCCGGGTCTATACCTGGTCGGCGCGGCAGGACCTGAACAAACACACTCCGGTCCCGGCGACTGGCTTTGCCAGTGCCTTCTACACCCGGACGCTCAGCACGGCGGCGGGGCAGGGCGTCCAGCGTGCGGTGGCGGGGACCAGTCTGGCCAATGCCGCCCTGGTCCACCTGCAGGGTAATCAGACCCAGTTGACCGTGCGCCTCTTTCGTGGCGCGGGCAGCGGCGCGCGCGAGCTGCTGCGCACGTTCTCCAGCCCCGTCTTCAGCGCCTTCATCACCACGCCGGCGCCGATTAACCAGGCGACGTATCAATTCACCTACGTCTTTCACCTCATGGAAGGCACCGACCTGCCCGCCACTCCGGACGTTTGGCTGAGCACCGGCGGTCAGGATCCGCGCGAGACGGCGCTGCCTGCGGGCAGTTATCTGCCCGGCGCGAACGGCCCTCGTCCCGAACTCTACGCCAACTACACGAGCATCTCGTTTCCCGACCGGCTGCTTGACCGGGCACTCCCGGGCAGCGGCGCCAGTGCCACCGGTCAGTCCTATAACGAGGATGCCCCGCTCTTCGAATTGCCGCGCGGGCCACTGCTTTCGTTGGGTGCGCTGCAGCACGTGCACACCGCGGGCACACGCCCCTTTGCCTTGGGCAATCCGTGGGGAAGCTCTGGACGGTGGAACGCCCTGTTCGACCAGTATTTTTTCTCTGGGCTCAACGCAGAGGTGGTGGCGCGTGGACTCCCCGCCGGCGCCTCGCTGCCCAATTCGCTGATCGACCCTGTCACCGCGACGGCCGCTGGCTCCCTTCCGACCCTCGCTCAGGTCGCGGCGAATAGCGCGGCCGGCTATTCCTCGAAATATTGGCTGCAGGGCGGCGCCTTTAACCTGAACTCGGTCCAGCCGAGTGCCTGGCTGGCGGTCCTGCGCGGCAGTCGGGTCGGCGGCGACGGCGATTTCAGGTTCGTCGCGGCACAGGTTTCCTCGGGCACCTCAGGGGCAGTCGAGACCGCGGTGTCCGCCGCGGACGACCTGCGGTTTTACCGTTTTCCCTTTTCCGCGCAGGAGACGTACCGGGCCGACGCGGGATACGCCGCCAGCACCACCACTCCGCCGGCGGAGCCGAATCCGTCCTCGCCCGCCAACACGCACCTGTTCCGCCGCGGACTGCGCACGATTGCTCCTGCGGCGACGCGGGCCCTGGCGGCCCGGGTCGTCGAATTGCTGCGGCAACGGCAGGCGGCGGCGGGTCCCTTCCGGACCTTGGAGGAATTTCTGGCCCCCTCTGCATTGTTCGACGGTCGCAGCCTGCTCGAGGCCGCGCTGGACAGCACGACGGAGGATGGCCGGCCGATCAATGATCCGACCAGCGTGCCGGAATTCAGCAGCCAGCGACTCACCCAGGGTGATCTGATGACGGCGCTGGCGCCGGTGCTGTTGGTCCGGTCAGACACGTTTCGCATCCGTGCCTACGGGGACGCGGTTAATCCGGCCACCACCGCGACCACGGCGCGGGCCTGGTGCGAGGCGATCATCCAGCGCCTGCCGGAGTATCGCGAGGCGCGTCAGGATCCGGCGATCGCGCCAGGGGAACTCGGGGCAACCAATCAGGCGTATGGCCGGCGCTTTGTCGTCCGCACCTTTCGATGGCTCAATCAATCCGACATCTAGGTTTGCTGGCGGTCCTGCTCACCGCTCCGGTGGTGGCTGACACCGAACCTGCAACGGGGCAGGGGAGGGTGCTTGCGTTTACCGTGTTCTCGCCCGAGCCCATGCCCAGGCTGGCGTACGAACCACAGGCCGGGACCGAACCGCGGACCCTGGTGCTGCATCCCACCGCCCGTTCGGCGCCCGGTGTCTACCGCGGGCCAGACCCGCTGCGGATCTACGACGCGCCAACGGGAGCGCTCATGGCCGAGGCAACAGTGCCGCCTGATATTCGGCGCGCGCTGTTGGTCCTGTTGACCGGCGACCAGCCGGGCGCCACCGCGCCGCTCCGGGTTTGGGTGATCGATGACGACCCCGCGCGACATGCGGTGGGCGAATTGCGGCTGCTCAATGCCAGCGGCCTGACCTTGGAGGGAACCGTCAATCGGCGCAGGGTCGCGGTGCCGGTTCAGGCGGACCTGCGCTGGTCGCTGAAGCCCGTCGCGGAGATCCAACTGCGGACCTCATTTCAGGGGCGGAGCTACCGCGCCTTCGCCGACACCATCCGACTGGAGCCGGCGGAGCGGGCCCTGTTGCTCCTCCTGCCACCCTATCAACCTGGGGCGCTGGAGGTTCAGTCACGCCTGTTGCGAGACATGCCGACTCAGGCCCAGCGGTCAGGCTACGCTGACGGCCGGCCGGGATTATTACTGACGCGGGGGCCGTCTAGCGAATAGGATTAGAGAGAAGGAGTACTTTGATGAAGATCGTCATCGTCGAGGACCATGAGATGTTCCGCGAAGTACTGCGCACGGTCTGCGCCGACGAGTTGGGTCACGAGGTCGTCGGGGAGGCCGCCGATGGCCGGGTGGCGGTGCAACTGGCGATCACGACGCTGCCTGATTTGGTGCTGCTCGACCTCCATCTGCCCAAACTGGACGGCTTCGAGGTGGCCGAGGCGTTGCGGCAGGCGACTCCGCTGGTTCGCATCCTCGCGCTCTCGTCACACTGCGATGACTATACCGTGTTCCGCGCGGAAAAGGCCCGCGTGCAGGGCTTCGTGGACAAAAACACCAGCAGTGTCATGGCCCTGAAGGCGGCCATCACCGCCGTGGGCCAGGGTCAGACCTATTTTTCCGATCTGTTCCTGCGCATCAAGGCGAACCGCCACCGCGATCCCCATTCGTTTGACAAGCTGCTGACCGAGCGCGAGCGGGTGGTCCTCTCCATGGTCGGTTCCGCGCTCTCCGATACGGACATTGCCGGGCGGCTGGGCATCGCGCCGAAGACGGCGGAAAAGCACCGCTTCAATATCCTGAAAAAATTTGGCCTGCCGACCACGGTGCAGCTGATGCGCTACGCTCGCGACCACGGTTTTACCCTGGCCTCCCGACTGGGCAGTGGCGGCAGCGCCTCACCCATGCCACCGCGCTGACTCCTAAACTGGTGGCAAGTCCCGGAATCGAACCGGGGACACAAGGATTTTCAGTCCTCTGCTCTACCAACTGAGCTAACTTGCCGTGAGTGGAGCGGTGAACAAATGGCCGCGCAGCGGGCGCGTCAACGGGAAATTCCAGCGGCCGGACTCAGCCCCTCGCTGCCCCCACGGCCGCGCAGCACCGCCGCCACCGGCCCCGCGGAACCCGGCCCGACCGCGTCACCCGCGCCCGGTCGCGCCGACGGCTCAATCGGTGCCCTGCGATTGCCAAGATATGCGCAGCCGGAGAGCGCATTTTTTGACATCATGCCCCAGCGTCCGGAAGTCCGGCTCCCCTTTCCCATGTCCCGTACCGTCCCGCCTCCTGAATACGTCACCTGCGATGCCAATGAAGCGGTCGCCTCGGTCGCCTACCGGCTCAACGAGCTGATCGCGATCTACCCGATCACCCCCTCCTCGACCATGGCCGAGGTGTGCGACGAGTGGGCCGCCCTCGGCAAGCCGAACTTATGGGGCGAGGTGCCGCGCGTGGTCGAATTGCAGTCGGAGGGCGGCGTCGCCGGCGCGGTCCACGGCGGCCTCCTCGGCGGCGCGCTCACGACCACCTTCACCGCCTCGCAGGGCCTGCTGCTGATGATCCCCAACCTGTACAAGATCGCGGGCGAGCTGCTGCCGTTCACGATGCATGTCAGCGCCCGCGCCCTCGCGGCGCAGGGCCTGTCGATCTTCGGCGACCACCAGGACGTCATGGCGTGCCGCGCCACCGGCTGCGCGCTGCTCTGCAGCAACTCGGCCCAGGAGGCGCACGACCTCGCCCTGGTGGCCCATGCCGCCAGCTACCGCTCCCGCGTGCCCTTCATCCATTTCTTCGACGGCTTCCGCACCTCCCACGAGGTGCAGAAACTCGCCACGCTCTCCGACGACCAGCTGCGCGCGGTGCTCGACGAGGCCGATCTGGCCTCGTTCCGCTCGCGGGCGATGACCCCGGACCGGCCGACGCTGCGGGGCACGGCGCAGAATCCCGATGTCTATTTCCAGGGCCGGGAGGCGGTGAACCGCTTCTACGCCGAGCTGCCCGGTACGGTGCAGGGCGTCATGGACAAGTTTGCCGCGGCCACCGGCCGCCAGTATAAGCTGTTCGACTACCACGGGCATCCCGAGGCGGACCGGGTGGTGGTCGCGATGGGCAGCGGCATCGAGACCCTGCAGGAGACGGTCGACTGGCTCAACGCGCACGGGGAGAAGGTCGGCGTCATCGCGGTGCGCCTGTTCCTGCCTTTCCTGGGCTCGGCCTTCCTCGCGGCGCTGCCGCGCACGGTCCGCGCCCTCGCGGCCCTCGACCGCACCAAGGAACCCGGATCGCTCGGTGAGCCGCTGTACCTCAACGTGCTCTCGACGCTCGCCGAGGGCCGGTCCGCCCTGGCGGGCTCCGCCCGGGTGGTCGGCGGCCGCTACGGCCTCGGGTCCAAGGAGTTCACCCCGGCCATGGCGTGCGCCGTGTTCGCGAATCTCGCCCAGCAGGAACCCCGCAACCACTTCACCGTGGGCATCCTCGACGATGTCACCGGCCACTCCCTGGCCTACGACGCCGACTTCGACCTCGAGGCGGCCGACGTGCGGCGGTGCGTGTTTGTCGGCCTCGGCGCCGACGGCACCGTCGGCGCGAACAAAAACTCCATCAAGATCATCGGCGAGCAGACTGACAACTTCGCCCAGGGCTACTTTGTCTACGACTCGAAGAAATCCGGCTCGATGACGATCTCGCACCTGCGGTTCGGCCCGCGGCCGATCCGGGCGCCGTACCTCATCCGCCGCGCCGACTTCGTGGCCTGCAGCCAGTTCAACTTCGTCGGCCGGACCGATGTGCTCGGTTATGCCGCGCCCCGCGCCACCGTGCTGCTCAACTCGCCGTACGCCCCGGCCGAAACCTGGCAGCGGCTCCCCCGCGACTGGCAGCAGACCATCATCACGAAAAAGCTCCGGCTGTTCGTGATCGACGCCACCCAGGTGTCCCAGGCCAGCGGCATGGGCCGCCGCACGAACACCGTCCTCCAAACCTGTTTCTTCGCCCTCTCGGGCGTCCTGCCGCCCGCCGAGGCGATCGCCCAGATCAAGAAGGCCATCACCAAGACCTACGGCCGCAAGGGCGAGCAGATCGTCAAGATGAACTACGCCGCGGTGGATGCCGCCCTCGCCGGCCTGCACGAGGTGGCGATCCCGGCCCAGGCCGAGACCGACGCCGTCGTGACCGTGCCGCCGAGCTTCAGCCACGCGCCCGATTTCGTCCGGAACGTCACCGCGCGCCTGCTGGCGAACGAGGGCGACCTCATGCCGGTGAGCGCCCTGCCGCTCGACGGCTGCTGGCCGACGGGCACCGCCCGTTTCGAGAAGCGCAATATCGCGCTCGAGGTCCCGGCCTGGGACGCCCAGATCTGCATCCAGTGCAACAAGTGCGTGCTGGTCTGCCCGCATGCCGCGATCCGCGCCAAGTTCTGCGCCCCGGAGGCGCTCGCCGGCGCCCCCGCGTCCTTTGACACGGTGCCGTTCCGCTCCACCGAGTTCCCCGGCCAGCGCTACACGCTGAAGGTCGCGCCCGAGGACTGCACCGGCTGCTCGCTCTGCGTCCAGGTCTGCCCGGCCAAGGACAAGACCAACCTGCGGCACAAGGCGATCGACATGGTCGCCCAGGCGCCGCGGCTGGCGGCCGACCGGGCCAACTGGGACTTTTTCATGGGCCTGCCGGATCCGGATCGCGCCCAGCTCGACCTCTCGTCGGTCAAGGGCACGCAGTTCCTGACGCCCCTGATGGAATTCTCCGGCGCCTGCGCCGGCTGCGGCGAGACGCCGTACCTCAAGCTCCTGACGCAGCTGTTCGGGGACCGGCTGCTCATCGCCAATGCCACCGGCTGCTCGTCGATCTACGGCGGCAACCTGCCGACCACGCCCTACTGCTCCAATCACGACGGCCGGGGGCCGGCGTGGGCGAATTCGCTCTTCGAGGACAACGCCGAGTTCGGGCTGGGCCTGCACCTGGCGGTGGAGCAGCGCGGCAAGACCGCCCGCGAGCTGGTCACGCGCCTGGCGGCGCGGATCGGGCCGGACGCGGCCCAGGCGCTGCTGCAGGCGGACCAGTCGACCGAGGCCGGCCTGGCCGAGCAGCGGAAGCGGGTCGTCGCCCTGCGCACGGCCCTGGCCGGAGCCACCGACCCCGCCGGCCTGCGCCTCCTGGCGCTGGCGGACGAGCTGGTGAAAAAGACGGTGTGGATCGTGGGCGGCGATGGCTGGGCCTACGACATCGGCTACGGCGGGCTCGACCACGTCCTCGCCTCCGGCGCCAACGTCAAGGTCCTCGTGCTCGACACCGAGGTCTATTCCAACACGGGCGGACAGGCCTCGAAGTCCACCCCGATGGGCGCGGTCGCCAAGTTCGCCTCCGGCGGCAAGGCGATGGCCAAGAAGGATCTCGCCCTGATGGCGATGCAGTACGGCCACGTGTACGTCGCTCGCGTCGCGTTTGGCGCCAAGGACAACCAGACGGTGACCGCGCTGCGCGAGGCCGAGGCCTATCCCGGCCCCGCCCTGGTCATCGCCTATTCCCACTGTATCGCGCACGGCTTCCCGCTGCACCTCGGGCTGGACCAGCAAAAGCTGGCGGTCGACTCGGGTTACTGGCCGCTGTTCCGCTTCGATCCCCGGCTGGTGGAGCGGGGGGAGGTGGGCCTGCGGCTCGACTCCTCCGCGCCGAAGGTCGAGCTCTCCAAGTTCATGGCGAACGAGACGCGCTTCGGCATCCTGAAAAACGTCGCCCCGCAACGGGCCACCGAGCTGGCCGGGCAGGCCCAGCTCCAGGTCAACCGCCACTTCGCGCGGTACCAGCACCTCGCCACCGCCCAGGCCGGACCCAGCCCGGCGCCGACGGTTCCGCCCGCCGCGCCGACCCCGGTCAAACCCACCCCGCACGCCTAACCCTCCCTCCCATGGACTTCACGACCACCTATCTCGGGCTGAAACTGGCCAATCCGCTGATCATCGGCGCCTCGCCCTTCTGCGACAACACCGAGGTCGCGTTGAAGCTGCAGGACGCCGGCGCCGCGGCGGTGGTCATGCGCTCGCTGTTCGAGGAACAGATCGACGCGGAGCAGCTGGCCCTGCGGCACCACGTCGAAACGCCGGCGGAGAGCAATCCGGAGGCGACCTCGTTCTTCCCGAACTTCTCGGAATACCAGCTGGTGCCGGATCAATACCTGCGCCAGATCGAGAACCTGAAGCAGGCGCTGGCCATCCCGGTGATCGCCTCGCTCAACGGCACGCGGCCCGGCGGCTGGACCGACTATGCCCGGCGGTGCGAGTCCGCGGGGGCCGATGCCATCGAGCTCAACCTGTACCAGCTGGCGACGGATCCGACGATGGCCGCGGACGAGCTCGAGGCCGACCTGCTGGAGACGGTCAGCATGGTGATCGGCTGCGTGCGCATCCCGGTCGCGGTCAAGCTGTCGCCGTTCCACACCACCCCGGCGCATTTTGCCGTGGCGCTGGAGAAGATCGGCGCCAGCGGCGCGGTGCTCTTCAACCGGTTTTACCAGCCCGACTTTGACATCGAGCAGCTCGAGGTCTCGCCCCACCTGAAGCTGTCCGACTCGTCGGAATTGCTGCTGCGGCTGCGCTGGCTGGCCGTGCTGTCGCCGCACCTCAAGGGCTCGCTGGCCGCGTCCGGCGGCGTCCATGACGCGGCCGACGCGGTGAAGGCGATCCTGGCCGGCGCGCACGCGGTGCAGCTGGTGTCGGTCCTGCTGAAGCACGGGCCGCACCTGATCACCTCCATGCTGAGTGGCATGGAGCAGTGGATGGGGGAGCATGGGTACGTGTCCGTGTCGGAGTTTCGCGGGGCGATGAACCTCGCGCGTTGCCCCGACCCCGGCGCCTTCGAGCGCGCCAACTACCAGAAGATCCTGCAGAGCTGGCGCGTCTAGCGCGGGCGGCACGCTCCTCCCTCCGAACGTGCGGCGTTACCTTTTCATCATGGGCCCCGGCCCGAGCTCGCCCGCCTGCCCGGGCACGGGGTTTGGCGGCCGGCAGCGGATCACCAAAGAAACGCGCGAGAACACAAGACCCCGGGACGGCCGAGGTGTAACTTGCACCCGTGACGTTTTCGCCTTTTCCTTCGCGGGTCGGGGCTCCGGCCGCCGGCCGGTCGAGCCGGATTTGTCCGGCTCCGGGATCGGCGACGGATTCCTGACTTGGGCCCCCTTCACCCCGTGACCACTCTTTCTTCAGCCAACCTCCGCCGCGCGACCGGGAATGTCTCCGCCGCGCCCAGGTCCCCGGAGGAGTCCGCCCCATGACCTCGTCCAAAGCACCCGGCCCGAACGCCAAGCACAGCTGGTCGACGATCGCGCGGGTGGGCCCGCCGAAGCGCTCGGCGCAGGAGCGGGCGGCGGATTTCGCGGAGATCTACGGCAGCTACGACGAGGCGACCGTCCGGGAGCAGGCGAGCCGGTGCATCCAGTGCCCGGACGCGCTGTGTGCGCAGGGCTGCCCGCTGTCCAACCGGATTCCCGAGTGGCTGGCGCTGGCGGCGGCGGGCCAGTTTCTCGAGGCCGCCGCGGTTTCGCGCGCCACCAGCAACATGCCCGAGATCTGCTCGCGCGTTTGCCCGCAGGAAAAACTTTGCGAGGGGGCCTGCATCCTGAACAGCAAGGCCGACCCCGTGGCGATCGGCTCGATCGAGCGGTTCATCAACGACTATGCCTTCGCCCACGGCGGGGTCGAGGCGACGCCGGTCATGCCCAACGGATTCCGCGTGGCGGTGATCGGCTCCGGCCCGGGCGGCATCGCCTGCGCCGATGAGCTGGCCCAGGCCGGCTACGACGTCACGGTCTTCGAGGCCATGCTCATCCCGGGCGGCCTGCTGGTGAACGGCATCCCGGCCTTCAAGCTCGAGAAACACCTGGTCGAGCGGCGCATCGACCTGCTGGTGAAACGCGGGGTGAAATTCCAGCTCGGCGTGCGGGTGGGCTGGGACCTGTCGCTGGCGCACCTGCGGCGCGACTTTGACGCTGTCTTTCTGGGGGTGGGCGCGCAGCGGCCCAAGGCGCTGGACATTCCCGGCGGCAACCTGGCCGGGGTCGTGGACGCCCTGCCGTTCCTGATCCAGAAGAATGTCGACTCGCCGCTGGTGGATCTGCCGGTGGTGGACGTCGCGGGCAAGCGGGTCGCCGTGCTCGGCGGCGGCGACACGGCGATGGACTGCCTGCGCACCGCGCTGCGCGGCGGGGCCAGCGAGGCCCGGTGTCTCTACCGCCGCGACTTGGCCAACATGCCGGGCAGCCGCAAGGAATACGCCAACGCGACGGAGGAAGGCGCCCAGTTTGAGTTTCTCACCAACCCGATCGAGATTCGCCCCGGGCCGTCCGGCGGGGTCGGGGAAGTCCGGTGCGTGCGCATGGAACTGGGGGCCGCCGACGCCTCGGGCCGGCGCAAGCCCCGCCCGGTGCCCGGCTCCGAATACGCCGTCCCGGCGGACTTGGTGCTCGTGGCCTACGGCTTTGATCCCGTGCCTTTCCCGGCGGGGAGCGACTTTGCCGCCCTCGCGGTGGAGGACTGGGGGGCCCTGCGGGTCGACCGGAACCAGATGACGAGCGAGTCGGGCGTCTTTGCCGGCGGCGACTCGGTGCGGGGTCCGAGCCTGGTGGTGCATGCGGTCCGCGACGGACGCCGCGCCGCCCAGGGGATCCACCGCTTCCTGCAGCCGACGGCGCCGCGCTGACGGCTCAGCGGGCGGGTCAGTTTGTTTCCAGGGAGGCTGCGGTCCGAGCCTGTTAGCCTAGCTGGCTGGACTCTCGCCTGACCCCCGGATCCACCCAAGGCGACCAGCCCGAGCGGTCATCCCGTCCAGCGCCTGCTGCCGCGGTGAGCGGTCGGTGATGGTCAGAGGCGATCGAGCAAGGCCGAGGGAAACAGGCCCAGCAGGATGATGAGGGCGGCGGCGACGAAGAGGGTCAGCGCGGCGAGGCGGGGCACGACAATCGGGGCCGCGTCGGCCGCGGGCGCCGCCACCAGCGCCTGCTTCAGGATGAGGAGATAGTAGTAGAGCGCGACGGCGCTCAGGGCGATGGCGAGGAGCGCCAGCCAGCCGGCCGGGGAGGCCACGCCGCCCATCTGGAGCGCGGCAGCAAACACGGCGAACTTGCCGAAGAAACCCGCCAGCGGCGGAATTCCGGCGAGGGAGAGCACAAAGATCAGCAGGCTGCCGGCCAGCAGCGGGGAGCGGCGGTACAGTCCGGCCAGATCGCTGAGTTCCTGGCTGCGACCATGCCGCTCCATCACGGCGAGCACGCCGAACGCGCCGGCTGTGGCGACGCCGTAGGTGGCCGCGTAGTAGAACAGCGGTCCCGGGCCGGAGTGCCCGGCGCTGAGCAGACCCAGCAGGAGGGCGCCGGCGTGGGCGATCGCGGAGTAGGCGAGCAGCCGCCGGACGTTGCTTTGGGCGAGCGCGGCGAAATTACCGAGGAGCATCGAGGCGGCGGACAGCAGTGCCACGATCGCCAGCCAACCCGGGGTCCCCGGCTGGGTGGTGAATTGACCGGCCACGGGGCCGAGCCCGGACCAGAGCAGGCGCCAGAACAGCGCGAAACCGGCCAGCTTGGAGGCCGAGGCGATGAGGGCGGCGGACGGGGTGGGGGCGCCCTGGTAGGCATCGGGGGCCCAGAGGTGGAAGGGAGCTGCCGCCGCCTTGAATCCGAAGGCCACCAGCACCATCACGAGGGCCACCGCCAGCAGCGGGCTCATCGCCTGATAGCCCAGGGTGTGGGCGATCTTGCCAAACTGGATCGAGCCGGTGAGCCCGTAAATCAGGCTGAAGCCGAACAGCAGGAAGGCCGCGGAGACCGCACCCACCAGAAAGTATTTCAGCGCCGCCTCGGCGGACTCGGGGCGCGTCTTGTCATAGCCCGCCAGCACATACAGCGCGAGGCTCGCCAGCTCCACCGAGAGGAACGCCAGCAGCAGCTGCTGGGCGGCCGCCATCTGCAGGAAGCCGACCGTCGCCAGCAGGATCAGCGCGACGTACTCCGCCGGCTGGCGGGTCTGGGGCGCGGCGGTGACCACGCCCAGGGTCAGCAGCACCAGCACCAGCACCCCGGCGCGCACGGCGACCGCCAGGGGATCCAGCAGGAAGGAGCCGCCGAAGACCGTCCCCACCGGCCCGACCCGCAGCCCGAGGGCCAGGGCGGAGAGCACGCCCGCCACCCCCAGCAGCACGGCCAGGTTCAGCCGCTCGGCGAGGGTCCGGCGGCGGCCCAGCACCAGGTCGAAGGTGAGCACCAGCAGCGCGGACAGGACCAGGACCGTCTCGGGGACGATCGCGCGGAAGAGCTCGGCGTAAAGCGCGTTCATAGGTTGCCGGGTTTGAGCACGGCCTGCATGAGGGGCGACTGCAGCGCCGGCAGGATCCAGTCGAGCAGCAGGTCGGGTTTAAGGCCGATGAGGACCGTGGCGGAGAGCAGGAGCAGGGCCCCGAGCTTTTCCGGAAGGGTGATGGGCGGCAGGGCCTCGGCCGGGGCGGCGGTATCCGCCGGTTCCGTCCGACTGAAGAAGGCAACCTGGATGACCCGCAACGTGAAGGCGGCGGCGACCAGCACCCCGACCGCGGCCCCGAGGGCCCAGCGCGGCGAGGCCTGCCAGGTGCCGATCAGGATGGTCAGCTCCGCGGGAAAGCCGCTGAACCCGGGCAGTCCCAGCGAGGCGAGCCCGGCGAGGACAAACACCACGGCGGCGAAGGGCAGCAGGCGGTGCAGCGGCAGGCGCCGCAGGTCGCCCAGCTGGCGGGTGTGGGTCCGCTCGTAGATCATCCGGCCGACCACGGCGAACAAGAGGCCCGCAATCACGCCGTGGGAGAACATCTGCAGCACCGCGCCCGCCACGGCCTGGGTGTTGGCGGCGGCGAGCCCCAGCATCACGAAGCCCATGTGGCTGACGCTGGAGTAGCCGATGACGAACTTGAAGTCATCCTGGACCAGCGCGATCAGGCCGGCGTAGACGATGCCGGCCACGGCCAGCCAGCCGAGGACCGGCTGCCAGCAGGCGAAGCCGACCGGAAACAGCGGCAGGGCCACGCGCAGGCACCCGTAGGCGCCCAGCTTCATCACCACGCCGGCGAGCAGCATGGAGGCGCCGGTGGGGGCGGCGACGTGGCCCGTGGGGGCCCAGGTGTGGAGCGGGAACAGGCCGGCGAGGGTGGCGAAACCGAAGAAGACCAGCGCGAAGATCACCACCACCTCGGTGTGGGGCAGGATGGTGGCCGCGCGCGCCAGCTCGGTCAGCGCGAAGCCCTGGGCGCCGCCGGCCGCATAGGTCCAGAGCAGGCCCGCCAGCACCAGCGCGCTGCCCGCGAACGAGTAGAGCGCCAGCTTCATCGCCCCGTACTCGCGCCGGGTGGAGCCCCAGTTCGCGATCAGGAAATATTTCGGGACGATCGCGATCTCGTAGAACACGAAGAACAGGAACGCATCGGCGCTGAGGAAGACGCCGTACACGCCGCCGATCAGCGTCAGGTAGAACGCGAAGAACTCGCCCGTGCGCTCGGTGATGTTCCAGGAAAACAGCACGCCGGCGGTGGCGGCGATCCCGGTCAGCACCACCAGCGTCAGGCTGATGCCGTCGGCGGCGAGATGGTAGCGGATGCCGAGCGAACCCACCCACGGCAGGTCGACCAGGGTCTGCAGGCCGGGGCCGGGGACAAACCCGGCGGCGGCCCACAGGGCGAGGCCGAGCCCGGTGACCGCGGTGGCGAGGGCCAGGCCGCGCGCCAGGGCGGCGGAACGGGCGCCGGCCACCAGCACGAGCAGGGCGCCGGCGAAGGACGTGTAAATGGCCCAGGGCAGCGCGTTCATGGGAGGGGCAGGGGGTGAACCCACGCGGTGACGAGCGGGTGGATCAGATCGGTGAGCAGGTGCGGCAGCACCCCGAGGAGCAGCATCAGGACCACCAGCGGCAGCAGGGTCAGGAACTCCGCGCGGGTCAGGTCCGGGAACGCCCCCGCCGCGGCCCCGGCCCGCGGACCGTGGAAGACGCGCTGCCAGGCGGTCAGGAGGAATAGCGCGGTGGCCAGCAGGCCGAGGGTGGCGACGGCCGCCGCCCACGGGACGAGGCCGAACACGCCGCGGAAGACGAGGAATTCCCCGACAAAGCCGTTGAGGCCCGGCAGGCCGAGCGAGGAGAAGAGCGCGAACCCGGTCAGCCCGGCGAAGAGCGGCGCAGCGGTGCGCACGCCGCCAAAGTCATCGAGCCCGCGGCGGCCGGAGCGCTGCTCCAGCACCCCGACGCAGAAGAACAGCGCGGCGGCGGAGAGCCCGTGGTTGAACATCTGGAGCAGCGCGCCGCTCAGGGCGGCGCTGGCGGCGGCCGGGCTGGCGGCGGCCGAGCCCGCGGCGACCGCGAAGAGCGCCAGCAGGCAGTAGCTCAGGTGGTTGACGGAGGAGTAGGCGATCATCCGCTTGAGGTCGGTCTGGCGGAGGGCGGCGAACGCCCCGAGCACCACGCCGCCGAGCGCCAGCACCAGCAGCGGGCCGGCGCAGGCGTGCAGCTGCGCGGGGAAGATCGGCCAGAGGATGCGGAGGAAGCCGTAGACGCCCATCTTGGACATTACGCCGGTGAGGAACATCGACACGCCGGCGGGGGCCTCGGCGTACGCCGGCGGCAGCCAGGTGTGGAAGGGGAAGAGCGGCACCTTGACCGCGAGGCCGAGGAAGACCCCGAGGAAGACGGCGAGGAGGGCCGGCGGGCCGAGCCGGGCGGACAGCGCGCCGCTGGCGCCGAGCTGGGCGAGGGCGGTGAAGTCCAGCGTGCCGGTGGCCGTGTAGAGGGCGGCGAAGCCGAGCAGCATGAGGGCGCTGCCCGCGAGGGTGTAGATGACGAACTGGTAGGCGGCGCGGCCGGCCCCCGGGCCGCCCCACAGCTTGATGAGGAAGAAGGCCGGCACGAGGCTCAGCTCCCAGAAGATGAACCAGTGGAAGAAATCGAGCGCGAGGAACACGCCGAGGGCGCTGCCCTGCAGGACGAGGAACAGCAGGCCGAGGAGCCGCGCGTCGCGCGCCCCGCGGGCCGCCGTGGCGAGCGCCAGGGGCGAAACCAGGGCCGTGAGCAGCACCAGCAGCAAACTCATGCCGTCGAGCCCGAGGCGGTAATGGACGTGGAGCGCCCGGATCCAGGCGTGATTCTCGCCGAACTGGTAGCCGGCGGCGGACGGGTCGAAGCCCGCCAGCACCGCGAGACCGAGCACCAGGGTGGAGAGGCTGAAGGCGAAGGCGGTGCCGCGCGCGGCCCGGGCGGACAGCCCCGGCAGCACGGCCAGCAGCAGCGCGCCGGCCCACGGCGCGAGGATGAGGAGGGAGAGCAGCGGCAGGGAGCTCATCGGCCACCTCCCCAGACGAGCAACAGTGCCAGGATGGCGAAGGCGATGGCGACGGTGCGCAGGTAGCCGTGGGTCTCACCCGTCTGCGCCTGCGAGTAGCGCTGGCCGGTGCCGCGCACGCTCTCGCTGACGGTGTCGAAGCCGGCGTTGAGCCCCGCCTCGTCCACCCGGCGGTTCACGGTGCCGCCCAGTTCGCCCAGCCAGGCGAGCAGGCTGACCGCGCCGCCCCACACCCAGCGGTCGAAGAAGACCGCGACCGCGGCGAGGCCGGAGACCAGGGGAAACACGGTGACCGCGTAAAGTTCGTCAAATTTCAGCCGGGCGCCGAGGAAGGCCCAGGCCGCGGGGAACGAGCGGGCGAGCGGGTCGTCGGCCGTGGCGCTGGCCCGCGGCGTGCGGGCGAAGAGCCACCAGCCGAGGCCCAGGCCGGCGCCCACCAGGACGATGGACAGGAGCATCAGGCCGCCGCCCTCCCACAGGTGCTCGAGGTTGCCGTGCAGCGGGGTGCCGCTGAGGCGGGACTGCAGCCAGGGGCAGGCCGGGGTGCCGAGGAAGCCGAGAAACACCGCGCCCACGGCCAGCAGGACCAGGGGCACGGTCATGACGGCCGGGCTCTCGTGCGCGTGGGCGGCGGCGGGCGAGCGGGGCGCGCCGAGGAACGTCTCCGCCACCAGGCGCGTCATGTAGAACGCGGTGAGCACCACGGCGATCAGGCCGGCGTAAAGCGGCAGCGGCGAAACCTCCCAGGCATGGGCGGCGTGGAGGATGGCCTCCTTACTCCAGAACCCGGAGAAGAGGAACGGCACGCCGGACAGGGCCATCATGCCGATGGCAAAGGTCGCGAAGGTGACCCGGAGGCGCGGGCGCAGGCCGCCGAGCGAGCGGATGTCCTGCTCGTGGTGCGCCGCGTGGATCACGGAGCCGGCGCCGAGGAACAGCAGGGCCTTGAAAAAGGCGTGCGTCAGCAGGTGGAAAATCGCCGCCACCCAGGAGCCGACCCCGAGGGCAAGCATCATGTAGCCGAGCTGGGACACGGTGGAGAAGGCGAGGACGCGCTTGATGTCGTGCTGGGCGACGGCGATGACGGCGCCGAGCAGCGCGGTGATCGCGCCGATGGCGGCGACGACGGTGAGCGCGTGGACCGGGACGTGGGCCAGGGCCTGGTCGGCCAGCATCAGGGGGTAGACGCGCGCGATCAGGAACACGCCGGCGGCGACCATGGTGGCGGCGTGGATCAGGGCGGAGACCGGCGTCGGGCCCTCCATCGCGTCGGGCAGCCAGACGTGCAGCGGGAACTGGCCCGACTTGCCCATGGCGCCGCAGAAGACCAGCAGGCCGATGGCGGTCGAGACGGCGAGGCCGCCGAGGGTGGTCGAGAGGCTCAGCTGCTGGAGCAGGGCGGGCTCGAGGCAGCCGCGGCCGCCGTCGAAAAAGAGCAGGGTGCCGCCGGAGTGCTGGAGCCAGAGCAGGCCGAGCAGGAAGCCGAGGTCGCCGATGCGCGTGGTGATGAAGGCCTTCTTGGCGGCGGCGGCGGCGGACGGCTTGTGAAACCAGAAGCCGATCAGCAGGTAGGACGCGAGGCCGACCAGCTCCCAGCAGATGAAGAGCAGCAGGAGGCTGTTGGCGACCAGCAGGCCGAGCATCGCCGCGGCGAAGAGGCTCAGGAAGCAGAAGAACTGCTTGAAGTTCGCGTCCTCGTGCATGTAGCCGGTGCTGAAGATGAAGATCAGCAGGCTGACGAAGGAGACCATCACGCACATGAACCCGGTGAGCGGGTCGAGCAGCCAGCCGAGGCGGTAGGCGTCGGCGCCGAGCTGGAACCAGGTGAAGTTGGCGACGGCGTGGGCGGCCGGGTCGCGCAGCGCGCCGGCCAGCGCTGCGACCGACAGCAGGAAGGCCGCGGCCATGGCGCCGATCGCGGC
>CAIKTR010000160.1 GCA_903830425.1 uncultured Opitutia bacterium | reverse complement strand
GGCGCAGTTCTCGGAGTTCGTCACCCCCTATCTCGCCGCGGTCACCCGCGGCTACCGGGAGCTCGGCTACTACGTGATCAAGCACACGGACGGCAACATCATGCCGATCCTCGACCAGCTGGTGCAGACCGGGCCGCACGCCCTCCACTCGCTGGACCCGCAGGGCGCGGTCGACCTCGCCGAGGTCAAGCGGCGCCACGGCCGCGACGTCTGCCTGATTGGCAACGTCCACTGCGGCATGCTCGACACGGGCACGCCGGCGCAGATCGAGGACGCGGCGCGGTACGCGCTGCGGCACGGCATGCCTGGCGGCGGCTACATTTTCTCCACGAGCAATTGCATCTACACCGGCATGCCCCTCTCCAGCTACGAGCTGATGCTTGAGGTCTGGCGCCGCGAGGGCAATTACCCGGAAACGCCCCTTCGCCCGTGAGGCCCGCGCTCGCCAGGCCCCGCCCGTCGCCTCCCGCTCCCGGCTGCGCCGGCCCCCTGTGAACGGCCGCGAACGCATCCTCGCCCACCTGGCGGGCCGGCCGGTGGACCGGCTCCCCCTCATGCCCATCACCATGATGCTGGCGGCCCGGCGGGCCGGGGTGCGCTACCGCGAGTACTGCACCGACTACCGGGTGCTGGCCGCGGCGCAGCTCCGCACGGCGGAGGAGTTCGGCTTCGACTACGTCAACACCATGTCCGACCCCGCGCGCGAGGCGGCTGACTGCGGGGCGCGCGTGCAGTATTTCGACGCGCAGCCGGTGGCGCTCGTCGAGGAGGAGGCGCGGCTGGCCGACAAGGTCCAGCTCGCCGGCCTGGCGCAACCCGACCCGCTGGGCGGCGGCCGCATGCACAACGGCATCCGGGCCGTGGCCCTGCTGCGGGAGCGCGTCGGCCGCGACCGGCTGGTCGAGGGCTGGATCGAGGGGCCGATCGCTGAGGCGGCGGACCTGCGCGGCATCAACACGCTGATGCTCGATTTCTACGACGACCCCGGCTTCGTCCACGACCTCTTCGCCTTTGTGGTGGAGCTGGGGCTGGCGTTTGCCCGGGAGCAGGTCGCGGCGGGCGCCGACCTCATCGGCATCGGCGATGCGGCGGCCTCGCTCATCGGTCCCGAGCTGTACCAAGAGTTTGTCTGGCCCCACGAGCGGCGGCTGGTCGACGGCATCCGCGCCCTCGGCGTGCCGGCCCGCCTGCACATCTGCGGCAACACCCGCGCCCATCTCGGGGGCATGGGCCGGCTGGGCTGCGCCATCGTGGACCTTGATTCCATGGTGCCGCTGGCCGACGCCCGGGCGCAGATGGGCCCGGACCAGGTGCTGCTGGGCAACCTCAATCCCGTGGCCGTGCTGCGCAACGGCACCCCGGACGCGGTCACCGCCGCGGTGGCGGCCTGCCACCGGACCGCCGGCCCCCGCTTCATCGTCGGCGCGGGCTGCGAGGTCCCGCCGGACACGCCGCCGGCGAACCTGCACGCCCTCTGCGACTATGCGCGGTCCCACGCGCCCTGACTTGCTCTCTCCGACCATGAACCTGACCCCCCGCGCCCGAGTTGAAACTGCCCTGCATGGCGGCCATGGCGGCACGGTGCCGTTCACGATGTACGAGTGCATGATCCCGCAGTGCGCGGCCGAGCGCACGCTGCGCAACCGCGGCCTGTGCATCGTCAACCGCCTCCCGGTCTTCAAGACGCACCGGCCGAACGTGCCGACGCGGCAGCAGGTGTACTGGGAGGGGGAGCGCAAGTTCACCCGGACCCACTACGCCACCCCCGCCGGCCCGCTGTCGACGCTCAGCGAGGACGGCGGCTTCACCTCCTGGCGCCACGAGCTGCTCTACAAGCGGCCCGAGGACTACGCCGCCATCCGCTTCCTGCTGCAGGACGAGGTGTACGTGCCGGCGTACGCCGAGTTTGCGCAGGCCCAGGCCGCGTTTGGCGAGGACGCCATCTTCCGCGCCAACTTCGGGCTCGAGCCCATGCAGGAGCTCATCTCCGGCGGCGTGATGGGCATGCAGACCTACTGCGAGGAGTGGATGGAGCGGCGCGACGAGGTGCTGAGCCTCTACCGGATCCTGGTGGAGAACCGGCGCAAGATCTACCCGCTGGTCGCCGCGTCGCCCGCGCAGCATGCCAACTACGGCGGGAACGTCACCCCGGAGATCATCGGCCGGGAGAACTTCGAGACCTATTTCGTGCCGCACTACCACGAGGCGGCCGAGGTCATGCACCGCCACGGCAAGCTCATCGGCTGCCACTTCGACGCCAACACCCGGCTGCTCGCGACGGCGATCGCTGGCACCCCGCTCGACTACCTCGAGGCCTTCACCCCGGCGCCCGACACCGACCTGACCCTGGCCGAGGCGCGCGCGGCCTGGCCCGGGAAGGTCCTCTGGATCAACTTCCCCTCGTCGGGCCACCTCCGCTCCGACGCCGCCGTCGAGGCCATGACCCTCGACCTGCTCGACCAGGCCGGCACGGTGGACGGGCTCCTGATCGGGATCACCGAGGACATGCCGCCGGCCCGCTGGCAGCACAGCTGCCAGGCGATCATGGACGGGATCGACCGCCATGCGCGCGAGCACCCGGCGGTCTACGCGCCGTCCTGAACGCCCCCTCATGGCCGCCCCCACCTCCAAGCAGCTTTTTCTCGGCGCCCTGCAGGGTCGGCCGACACCGCGGGTGCCGGTGGCGCCGCTCGCGGTGCATTTCTGCGCGCGGGTCGCGGGGATCTCGCTGCATCGCTACACCAGCGACGCGGGCGCTCTGGCCGACGCGGTGCTCCGCACCCACGAGCGCTTCCGGCCCGACGCCGTCTGCCTGTCGGCCGACACCTGGGTCAGCGCGCAGGCGATGGGGGCGCGGGTGGGGGCCCTCGGCGAGGACCAGCCGTGGGGCGGGCTGGGCGAGGCGCGCGTGCGGACCGCGGCGGAGATCGACCGCCTGCCGCCCCCCGACGCTGAGCGGCAAGGGCGCTACCCGCTGATGCTCGAGGCGCTGCGCCGCGTGGTCGCGGGGGTCGGCGACGAGGCCGCCGTCGTGGCCTGCTTTGACCAGTACCCGTTCTCGCTGGCGGCGGCGCTCATGGGCATCAACGAACTCATGCTCGCGCTCGACGACGATCCGCCGCTGGTGCGGGCGCTGATGGAGCGCTGCCTCGACTACGGCCTGGCCTACGGCCGCGCCCTGGCGGCGGCGGGCGCCGACGTGCTCAGCGGCGGCGACTCCCCGGCGGGGCTGATCGGGCCGCGGCGCTACCGCGAGTTCGCCCTGCCGTATGAGCAGCGGCTGATCGCCGGGCTGCAGGCCGCCACCGGCAAGCCGGTTTCCCTCCACATCTGCGGCGAGACCGGCCCCCTCCTGGCCGACCTCGCGCGCAGCGGGGCCGATCTCCTGGAAATCGACTACCGCACGGACCTGGCGCAGGCCAGCCGCGCGGTCGGCCCCGACATCGCGCTCTGGGGCAACCTCGACCCGGTGGGCGTGCTGGTGCGCGGCCACCCGGCGGAGGTGCGGCGGGTCGCGCGGCAGGCGCTGGCCGCCGCGGCGGCGGTCCGCCCCGGGCGTTTCGTGCTCGGCTCGGGCTGCACGCTCGCGGTGGAAACCCCCTTCGCCAATGTCGAGGCGCTGATCGGCGCGGTGTCCGGGTAGGCCGGCTCCACCCCGCGGGCCCGCGCCCCGCGCCTCCCACCCATGACGAAACGCGACAACCTCCGGCGCCTGCTGCGCGGGCAGCGCCCCGCCTGGGTCCCCTGCAGCCTCAATGTCGGGCAATGGTTCCTGCACCACCGGAATTTCGGGTCGCTGCCGGCCGAGCTGGCCGACGCCCGCGACCACCTCGAGGTGATGCGCCGGCTGGGCTGCGACCTGTTCATCCGCAACCCGGCCGGCGTGCTGGACCGGCTGGAGGGGGCGGCGTGGCAGACCCGGACCGAGCTGGGCGCCTTGGGGCCGCGCACCACCGACACGCTGCGCACGCCCCACGGCGAGCTCAGCCGGCTCACGGAAGTGCAGACCCAGTACACCTCGAGCTATGCGGTGGAGGACCTCGTCAAGGACTGGGCGCAGGACGGCGCGGCCTACCGCTGGATGCTGGAGCGCCTGACCTTCCGCTGGGACCAGGACGTTTTTGCCGAGACGCTCCGGCAGATCGGCGACGACGGCGTGGTCATGGCCTCGCTGCCGCACACGCCGCTCAAGCGCCTGCATGTCGACTTCGGGCTCGATGGCGCCTGCCTGTTCCTTCTCGACCATCCGGCGGCGGCGCAGGAGGTCTGCGACCTGTATTGGAGCCGGCTGTGGCCGGTGCTGCGCGAACTGGCCGCCGACCCGCGGGTGGAGGTCGTCTGTTTCGGGGCCGACAACGTCGACGCGCCCTTTTACCCGCCCGGCGAGATGGTGGATCGCTACTGGGTGCGGTACGTCCGCGAGGCGGCCGACCTGTTTCACGCCGGGGGCAAGCGCGTGCTCGCCCACGCCTGCGGCAAGCTGCACCAGCTGCGGCCCGCCTTCATCGCCGCCGGCCTCGACGGGCTCGACGGCATGGCCCACGCGCCCTTCGGCGACTGGACCGTGGCGGACGCCCGCGCGATGCCCGCGGGGTTCATCTACGACGGCGGCTTTTCCGCGCGGGAGCAGGTGCTCATGACGGACGACGAGGTGCGGCGCTTCTACGCGGATTTTTTCCCGCAGGTCCGGGGGCTCGACAGCTTCGTGTTCGCGGCCGCCTGCCAGACCGCGATCACGACCTCCTGGTCGCGCCTCCAGCTGGTGGCGGAGCTGTGCCGCCACCATGGCGGCCGGCCGCAGTGAGCGGGCCGGGGCCCCTTCGCTGCAGCAAAATCTCGACCGCGGCCCGGGGCGGACTAGCTTGGAGGGCACCGCCTCCACCCGGCGCAGCGTGCCGTGGCCGGGGCGAAAAATAACCATGAACCCCGCGGACTTCTGCAAAATCCGGCCCTACCGATCGCTGATGCAAAACAGCCTCTGGCACTGGGACGCCTACCCGGAACTGCCCGACCTGGCGCCGCGCGGCCGGATTGAGCTGGGCCGCTTCGACGGACCCGGGGTGGTGCGCACCATCCACCTCACGCTCAACATCGCCGACGGCAACCGCGCCGCGCTGCTGCGCGGGGTCTTCCTCCAGGTCCGCTACGACGGGCTCCCCTTCGACTCCGTGCACGTGCCGGTCGGCGATTTCTTCTGCGACTCCTTCGGGGGCGAATCGCTCCACTATGCCAGCATCGTGATGGCGAAGCGCCCGACCCACTCGTGGTTCAGCTACCTCCCGATGCCCTTCCGGCGGGGGATCGAGCTGTCGCTGGTCAACACCACGGACCAGCTGGTGATGGGCTACGGCTACGTCACGGCCGAGGCGCTGCCGGCCTGGGAGGAGGACTCCGGCTATTTCCATGCCCGGTGGCTGGACCGCACCGTGTCGCTGCCGGACGAGGAGGTGCCGCTGCTGCACACCCGGGGCCGCGGGCAATTCTTCGGGTGCCACCTCACCGCCGTGAGCCGCTGCCCGCACTTCGCCGACAAGCAGGGCATCTGCGAGGGCAACGATGAATTCTGGGTGGACGACGCCGTCGCGCCGACCTGCAACTATCTCGGCACCGAGGATTTCTTCGGCTTCAGCTGGAGCTGGCACCAAGTCTGGGCCGACCACCATTCCGGGACGACCTATCTGCGCGATGCGGACGGGGAGACGCGGCTCGCCTGCTATCGGTTCCTGCTCAACGACCCGGTGCGGTTCACCACGTCGCTGCGGGCGCGGATCAACTACCGGCACGAGATCCACAACGATCAGTTGCGGCTGGCCCGGGCGGAAGGCAGCGGCCAGGTGCGGTTCGGCATCGTCACGTACTGGTTCCAGGACGCGCCGGTCGACGCCCTCACCGTCTGAGCGGCGCCTCCTTTCCTCCCGCTCCGGGGGGTTGTGCGCGCGCAAACCTGCGCGAAGCAATTGTCACGTATTACGTGACAATTGCCCGGAGAGAGGAGGGGGGACTGGGCGAGTGCCGGCGCGGCGGGGCGCCGGGGGTTAGCGGGGGGCGGCAGTCTCGGGGCGGGCAGTCTCAGGGCGGATGGTCTCGGGGCGGATGACCTCGGTGCGGACGGTCGCGGTGTTGAAGTCGAGTGTCACCCGCTCGGACCCCTCCTGCAGGGTGATCACGCCCGTGCCGATGCGGGCGTTCATCCACGGTCCCGCAAACAGGGGCCACTCGGCCAGCTGGGCGGCGACCCCGTCCACGACGCGGGCGCCGCGGTGCGTGAACTGGATCCGGTGCCCGCGGGTCGTGGTGTACGCTGCGGTCAGGGTCCGCTCGTCGAAGGCCGGCGGGTGCTGGCGTCGCTCGGCGCAGAACGCGTCGAAGTCCGTCGCCTCCCGCGCGGGGATCGCCTCCAGGATGACCGCGGTCCGGGGATGCTGCAGGGTCAGCCGGTCATGGTCCGGGGCCGGATGCCAGGTGCCCGGCACGCTGGTCCAGACGGCGAAAAAAATGCCGTCGGCCCGGGCGAAAATCCAGCCCGCCGCCTCGCGCCGCTCGGCGATGACGTGGGGAAAGAACCCGTTGACCTGCGGGCGCGCCGTGTCGGGCGGCAGGTCGTAGAGCGCGAGGACGGTGTTCTCGTGCTGGAACACATCCTCGTACGGCGAGCCCTCGATCCACTTGAGGGGGTCGGCGTAGTAGGGCCGCTGGCGCACGATGTCGGCGAGCACGAGGTTGGGCGGGGTGGGAAAATACCGGCTGAGCTGGGCCGCCGAGTAGGACGGGTTGAGGAAGAAGCAGGTGGCGCCGTCCTGCGGGGACCGCCAGGTCAGGTCCCAGCGGTGGTTCTCGACATCGGTCAGGTCGCCCCACGACGAGCCGACGGCGAACTCGGGGGCGACGTAGGTGTAGGTCCAGGTGGGCTCGCCGTAGGCGATGCCCGGGCCGCGGCGGGGCGGCTTGAGCGCGCGCAGCACGTAGGGCTGGCGGCGGTCCGTGGCGATGCGGCCGACCATCGGCAGGCACGCGAATGCCTGGAGCGAGCCGAGCGCCATGTAGTAGGTCTCGGCGAGCTCGAGGCGGAGGGGCGCGCCGCCGAAGAAGAGCCGGCCGAACTGGGTGGCGGCGCCGGTGTGCTCGCGGGTGTGGAGGACCTGGTTGTATTTCTCGCGGCTGTGGGCGCCGACCCAGACGCCGTCCAGGTACTCGGAGGCCCAGTCCACCAGGAGCACCTGCAGCATCATCCAGGCTTTTTTCCGCAGGTGCGCATCCTGGGCGTACTCGTGGAGGCTGGCGAGGCAGAGGAGGTAGAGGTGGTGGTAGTTGGGGGAGTCGTACTCGTACATGCCCCGCGTGGCGGTGGCGTCGATCCACCGCTCGATCCAGGCGGCGGCCTCCTGCTGCGACTGCCGGGGGGTGGTCCCGTCGGCCAGCGCCGCGCCCTCCGGCCAGGTCTGCCCGAAGAGATAGCGGGCGGTGCGGAACTGCAGCATGTGGTTGTCGGTGAAGCCGAAGTCCGGCGTGAAGCTGGCCGCGAGCCGCGCGCGGATCTGGGCCACCAGCGGGGCCGGGAGCTTGGGCCCGAGGCGGAGCACGGCGTCCATGAACGCATAGGTCTCGAAGCTGCCCCACTGGGGCTGGGGGTCGGCGACCGCGTCGGCCAGGTAGCGGAGGCCGGTGGCGGCGTCGTGGCCCGAGGCGAGCTTCACGACGCCCAGGTAGATCCGCATGCGGGAGTCCATGCCGGGCTGCCACGACTGGCGGGCCATGGTCTCGCGGGCGGCGGTGCAGCGCTCGCGGAACTGGGCGCGGTAGGCGTCGTCGTCGGGCCCTGGTCCCGGGACGGAGGCGAGGCTGGCGCTGACCAGCACGGCGCCCCAGAGGGACGCGAAGGCCGCGGCGAACGGGCGCAGGGATTTCATCGGGGGCAGGGATAGGGGAAAAATGTCCGCGGCGCGAGCCCGGGGCGGGTACGGGCGGCGGGGGGCCCGCCGGGAATTTTCTGGCGACGCCGGGCGTTTCGGCCCTGATCCGAGTCTGCCATGCGATCCGGTCTGCTGCTATTGCTGGGACTCCTGCTGCTCCGCCCGGTGGTCGCCGGCGGGGAGGCGCCGGCGGCCCGGGCCGACGCGCAGCTGCGGGCGGCCGCCGCCCGGGGCGACGTCGCGGGCGTGCAGGACTGGCTGGCGCGCGGCGCCCGCGTCGAGGCGCGGGATGAGCTGGGCCGCACCGCCCTGCTGGTGGCGACCCAGGCCAACCAGGTCGGCGCCGCCGCCCTGCTCATCGGGGCCGGCGCCGACGTCAACGCGAAGGACGCGCTCGCGGACAGCCCCTTTCTGTATGCGGGGGCGCAGGGCCGGCTCGCCATCCTCCGGCTCACGCTGGCGGCCGGGGCGGACCTGAAAAGCACCAATCGCTTTGGCGGCACCGCCCTCATCCCGGCCTGTGAAAAAGGTCATCTGGAAAACGTGCGCGAGCTGCTCGGGACGAAGATCGACGTCAACCACGTCAACCGCCTCGGGTGGACGGCGCTGATGGAGACGGCGATGAAGAAGAACCGGGGCCCGGTCCACGCGGAGATCACGCGCCTGCTCCTCGCGGCGGGAGCCAACCCGAACCTGCCCGACCACCAGGGGGTGACCCCGCTGGCCCACGCCGAGCGGGCCGGGAACCAGGTGATTGCGGGTCTGCTCCGCGCCGCCGGCGGGAAGTGAAGGCCGGGAAAATACGGCGGGGCCTGGCCGCCAATTATCTCCCGGCGGATGCGACTTGCGGTCGTCTTCGCCGCGGGCAAGCTGCGGCCGTTTTGCGCTGCCTCCCAACCCCGCCGCCGGCCCCATGCTGACCCCCGACCAGATCCAGACGTACGACCGCGACGGCTTTGTCCTCGTGCCGGACGTTTTCACCCCGCGGGAGGTCGAGATCCTGCTGGCCAATGTCACGCAGGAAGGCCGGGCGACCCAGCACCAGTTCAACCTGCCGGATGCCAGCGGCCGCCTGAGCAAGCTGTCGCTGTGGTCGGACGTGAGCCCCGACGTCTTCGGCGCGGTGACCACCAGCCCGCGGATTGTCCCCAGCGTGCGGCAGCTGCTGCGCGAGGACGTGTATCACTGGCACAGCAAGGTGATGCTGAAGGAGGCGCGGGTGGGCGGCGCGTGGGAATGGCACCAGGATTACGGCTACTGGTACGGCGACGGGTGCCTCTACCCGCGGATGATTTCCTGCATGATCGCGCTGGATCCCGCCACCCGGGAGAACGGCTGCCTGAAGGTGATTCCCGGCTCGCACCAGCTCGGCCGGCTGGAGCACGGCCGCGTGGGCGGCCAGGCGGGGGCGGACCAGGCGCGGGTGGCGGCCGTGATGGAGCGGCTCGGCGTGACGTACTGTGAGGCGCCCGCCGGCAGCGCGCTGTTTTTCCACGGGAACACGTTTCACGCTTCCGAAGCCAATCTCTCGGACCGGCCCCGCCGGGCCTACATCTGCTGCTACAACGCGCGCTCGAACATCCCGTACGGCCGGGGCGGCCACGGCCAGCCCGTGCCGATCACCCTGTCGCCGGATGATTCGATCCTGAGCTTCGCTCCGCCCAACCCCGCCTGACCCATGCCGACCGCCGAATCCCCCGTGCCCGCGTCCGATGACGCGACGATCATCCGCCAGGGCCTGACCGCCGCGATCCGGCAGTCGCTCGAGCCGGCCGCCACGGAGCGGGCCTATCCGGGGCACTTCACGATTGTGGCCGACGGCCACTGGTTCGGGGCGGAAAACACCTGGCCGGGGCTCGACTCGTGGCAGATGGCGGGCGCCTACCTGCTGCTGGGGAAGGCGGCGCTGGTGCGCGGCTACTTCGATTTTGTGCAGGCGACGCAGCGGGCGGACGGCAACATCCCGTTCGCGGTGTTTCCGGCCGACCCGCCGCCGGAGCATCTCACCACCTACCTGAAGGGGATCCGGTACCCGCAGGACGTCTTCACCTTTGATCCGAAATGCGCGGGGTACGCCCCGCGGCGGTGGATCGGCTGCTACAGCCACTGGATCGCGGGGATCAACCCGCTGAGCATCCTCGGGGCGACCAGTTTCATCCTGATGGGCGGGGAGATTTTTTTCACCGCGCAGGACGAGGCCTGGCTGGAGGCGAAGCTCGCGTCGCTGGAGTCGGCGGGGAGCTTCCTGCTGTCGCGCCGGAGCGAGAACGGCCTGGTGGCGGGCGCGGGGTTTTACACCGAGCTGCCGCCGCGGCACCAGTGGGACGGGGTCGCGCAGTGCTACGCGATCCACGCGCTGCGCCAGCTGGCCCGGCTGTGCCAGGCCCTGGGCCGGAAGCCGGCGGCGGCGCGCTGGACGGCCGCGGCCGAGTCGCTGGCCGCGCGCTTCCGCGAGGTCTTCTGGCGCGGCGACCACTTTGCCGAGTACGTGCATCCGGAGCGCGGCGTGGTCGACCTGCACGGCCTGTCCGACGTGAACTGGGCGGCGGTGGCCTACGACGTGGCGACGCCGGCGCAGGCCGATGCGCTGTGGCCGCGGATGATGGCCGAGCGGTCGTTCTGGCACGGCGACATGCCCACGCAGACGGTGTCGAAGCCGTTCACCTACCAGGAGTGGGAGTTCCACTCCTCCCACGAGGACGTCGGCTTCGAGATCCCCAACGGCCCGCTCTACGACGCCGCGGCCATGGGCCGGGTGTGGTTCCTCGAGTGGCAGGCCTGCGTGAAACGCGGCGAGACGAAGCGTCTGCGCGAGTCGGTGCTGAAGGTCTGCCAGATGGGGCTCAAGTGCGGCGGCTTCTGGCACGAGCGCTACCATCCGCTGCAAGTGGCGCGGGTGGACATGACCGGGCCGCGCGGCTACTGCGAGTATCCCTCGATCCTGGTGCGCGCCGTGCTGGGCAACCCGACGGTGTTCGCCGACGTGGGGGCGGAGTAGCGCCGGGCGCCGGGCGGACCTATTTGGCCGGCGGCACGATGGCGGGCTCGGCCAGCTGGGCGGACTGGTAGGCGAACAGCCGCCAGGCGCCGTCCTCGCGCCGCCAGACCGAGAGGAATTTCAGGGCGAACTGGACGCGGACGCCGCCGGCGCTGGCCCGGAGGCGGGCGCGGCCGGTCATCGTGGCCACGTCGGCGGTCACGCGCGCGACCTGGACGTCGTCGTAGTCATAGGCCTCGTACTTGAGGCGCGCCGTTTTCACGGCGGCGAGGAACTGGGCCTTGGTCTGCACGCGGCCGTCGGTGTGGCCGTAGGACAGGGCGTCGGAGAGCAGCGGCTCGAGCCGGGCGGAGTTGCCGGCGATGGTGGCGAGCACGCGGGCGGTGTCGGCGGCGCGGACCTCCTGCGCCCACGGGTCGGCCCGGAGCGGCGACGCGGCGAGGAGGGCGAGCCCCAGCAGGCAGGAAAGGCGGCCCATGGCGGTCAGCGCTTGACGGGGTGGGGCCGGCCCTCGCCGTCGATGGCGACGTAGGTGAAGTGCCCGGAGGTCACCTGCTGCTGGTCGGCGGCGGAGTAGCGGTGGACCCAGGCCTCGACCGCGATCTTCATCGAGGTGCGGCCGACCCGGTCCAGCCGGGCGTAGCAGGTGACGATGTCGCCGACGGCCACCGGCCGGTGGAAGGTGAGGGCATCGATCGCGACGGTGGTCACGCGGCTGAGGGCGGTGCTGCGGGCGAGGATGGCGCCGCCGAGATCCAGCTGGGAAACGAGCCAGCCGCCGAAGATGTCGCCGTTGTTGTTGGTGTCGGCGGGCATCGCGATGGTGCGCATGACGACCTCGCCGCTGGGCGTGGCCGGGGAGGGGGAGGCGGGCGCGGTCATGGGGGGTAAACAATCCCCGCCGGGGAGGCCGTGCAAGCCGCATGCGCGGGGCCGCGGCGAGTTTTCCGTTGTTTTCGCCGGCGGGCGGCGGCATCCTCCGCGACCTAATGAACGCAGGCCCGTCAGCGTCGTTTCGCCGGCTGTTCGATGAAGTCGGCCCGGTCGACAGCGTCGGGGTCGAGGAGCGTGTCGCCAAATACGCCACCCGGAGCCTGAAGCAGGCGGCCAAGCTCTGGGGGCTGCGGACCGCCGTGGCGATGGTCGACCTGACGACGCTCGAGGGCAAGGACACGCCCGGCAAGGTGGCCTCGCTTTGCCGGAAGGCGCTGCGGCCGTCCGACGACCCGGCGGTGCCGCCGGTGGCGGCGGTCTGCGTGTATCCGGCGATGGTGCGCCACGCCCGCCGGGCGCTGGGCCCGGGGGCGAAGGTGCGGATCGCCTCGGTGGCGACGGCCTTCCCGTCCGGCCAGGCGCCGCTGGCCACGCGGCTCGGCGAGGTGCGGGCGGCGGTGGCCGACGGGGCCGACGAGATCGACATGGTGATCAACCGCGGGGCGTTCCTGGCCGGGGAGTTTTCCCGCGTGCAGGACGAGATCGCCGCGGTGCGCGACGCGTGCGGCCGGTCCACGCTCAAGGTGATCCTCGAAGTCAGCGAGCTCGAGACGTACGACAAGATCCGGGCCGCCTCCTTTCTGGCCATGACGGTCCTCCGGCCCGGCGACTTCATCAAGACGAGCACGGGCAAGACGGCGCTCAACGCCACGCTGGGCAACAACCAGGTCATGCTGGAGGCGATCCGCGACTTCTACCTCGACACCGGCATCCCGATCGCGATGAAGCCGGCGGGCGGCATCCGCACGGCGAAGCAGGCGCTGCAGTTTTTGGTGGCGGTGAAGGAGACGCTGGGCGACGCCTGGCTGAACAACCGCCGCTACCGGTTCGGGGCGAGCGCGCTGCTCAACGACCTGGTCCGGCAGCTGGCCAAGGAGCGGACCGGGGCCTACCAGGCGCCGTATTATTTCAGCGAAGCGGCGACGAGCTACTGACCCCCGCGGCGCAGACCCCTTACCCACCATGGCCACCTTCACCCTGAACCCGCGCCGTCGCGGCCGGCCCGCGCCCGAACTCATCTTTGGCGACCTCTGGCCGTACGATCCCGCGCCGGAGACCGCGGATCCCAAGCTGCTGGCCCGCTACGGGCTGTTCATCAACGGCCGGTTCACCCCGGCGAAGTCGGGGCAGGTCTTCGACTCCATCAACCCGGCCACCGAGCGGAAGCTGGCCGAGCTGGCGCGGGCCGGGACGGCCGACGTGAACGCCGCCTACGCCGCGGCCCAGCGGGCGTTCGACACCACCTGGGGACGGATGCCCGGGCGCGAGCGCGCCAAGTACCTCTTCCGCATCGCGCGGCTGCTGCAGGACCGGGCCCGCGAATTTGCGGTCGCGGAGACAATGGACGGGGGCAAGCCGATCAAGGAGTCGCGCGACTTCGACGTGCCGATGGCGGCGGCGCATTTCTTCTATCACGCGGGCTGGGCGGACAAGCTCGACTACGTGGCCCCCGGCCGCCGGGTCGCGCCGCTGGGGGTGGTGGGGCAGGTGATCCCGTGGAATTTCCCGCTGCTAATGTGCGCGTGGAAACTCGCGCCGGCCCTGGCGATGGGCAACTGCGTGGTGCTGAAGCCGGCCGAGACGACCTCGATCACCGCGCTGAAGCTGGCGGAGATCATCCAGGACGCCGACCTGCCGCCCGGCGTGGTGAACATCGTGACGGGGGCGGGCGAGGTGGGCGCCGCGGTCATGGGCCACCGGACCGCGGCGAAGGTCGCGTTCACCGGCTCGACCGAGGTGGGGAAGAGCATCCTGCGGTCGCTGGCGGGCACCGACCAGAAGATGACCCTGGAACTGGGCGGCAAGGCGGCGAACATCATCTTTGACGACGCGCCGCTGGACCAGGCGGTCGAGGGCGTGATCAACGGCATCTTCTTCAACCAGGGGCACGTCTGCTGCGCCGGCTCGCGCCTGCTGGTGCAGGAGTCCATCGCCGGCCGGGTGCTGGCGAAGCTCAAGCAGCGCCTGCAGGTGCTGCGGGTGGGCGACCCGCTGGACAAGAACACGGACCTCGGCGCGATCAACTCGCGGGAGCAGCTGCGCAAGATCACGGCGCTGGTCAAAGCCGGCGTGCGGGAAGGGGCCGAGCTGTACCAGCCGGCGTGCGTACTGCCGGCGCGGGGCTGGTATTTCCGCCCCACGCTCTTTTCCGGGGTGACGATGAGCCAGCGCATCGCGCGCGAGGAAATCTTCGGCCCGGTGCTCTCGATCCTGACCTTCCGCACGCCGGAGGAGGCGGTGGAGAAGGCCAACAACACGGCCTACGGGCTCAGCGCCGGGGTGTGGACGGACAAGGGCGCGCGGATCCTGAAGCTGGCGACGGAGCTGAAGGCCGGCGTGGTCTGGGCCAACACCTACAACAAGTTCGACCCCGCCTCGCCCTTCGGCGGCTACAAGGAGAGCGGCTTCGGCCGCGAGGGCGGCCGCCAGGGCCTGCTCGACTATTGCCGTCTGGCCTGAGGCCACCCGCCGCCGCCCCCATGTCCACGCACCCCACCTCGGCCGGCCCTGCGGCCCCCGGCCCGGCCCTTTTCCCATGAGCAGACTTCCCATCACCAAAACGCCCAAGGTCTATGTCGGCGGCGCCTTCATCCGCTCGGAGAGCGCGCGCGTGTTTCCGCTCCGGGACGCGGCCGGGGCCTTTTTCGCCCACATCCCGCAATGCACGCGCAAGGACCTGCGCAACGCGATCGAGGCCGCGGCCGCGGCCGGCCCGGGCTGGGCGAAGCGCACGGCCTACAACCGCGGCCAGATCCTCTACCGGCTGGCGGAGATGCTGGAGGCCCGGTCCGCCGAGCTGGCGGCGGCGCTGCTGGTGGGGGTGAAGGCCACGCCCCGCGCGCGGGCGGCGGCGGCGCGGGAAGTCGCGGCGACCATCGACCGGATCATTTATTATGCCGGCTGGGCGGACAAGTATGAGCAGCTCCTCGGCAGCGTGAACCCCGTGGCGGCGCCGTATTTCAACTTCACGGTCACCGAGCCGATGGGCGTGGTGGGGGTGCTGGCGCCCGCCACCCCGGCGCTCCTGGGCCTGGCGTCGCTCCTCGCCCCGGCGATCGTCAGCGGCAACACGGTCGTGGCGCTGGCCTCGGAGAGTCAGCCGTATCCCGCGATCCTCCTCGGGGAGATGCTGGCCACCAGCGACCTGCCGGGCGGCGTGGTCAACCTGCTCACCGGGTTTCGCCGGGAGCTGGTGCCGACCTTTGCGACCCACACCCATCTCCGCGCCCTCAGCGGGGTTGCCACGGCCGGGGAGCGCCGGGCGCTGCGGCTGGGCGCGGCGGAGAGCGTGAAGCGCACGCGGCTGCGGCCGGCCGAGGACCGGATCGACTGGTACGCCGCGGACGCGCAGAGCCTCGCGGCGGTGGGCGACACGCTGGAGTACAAGACCACCTGGCACCCGATTGGCGCGTGACGCGCCGCCGGCGGGCGCCGTTCGCCGGTCCGGGCCGACCGCTCGTCCAAAGTTTGCGCTCGGCCGTCCGGGGCCCTGTACTGTGCCACCGATGGAAAACGCGTCCCTGACGAACGTCCTGCTCGACGACGAGCCTCGCCGGCTCCGGGCGAAGGACCGGCTCTATGTCATCTGCCAGTCGGGCGGCTGGCTGTTTTTCCTCGGCTTGCAGGTTTTCCTGATCCTGGCGTTCCCGAGCAAGGAGCACGCGGTGCCGAGCGACACGCTGTACAGCTTCGGCCTCGTCCTCGAGATGATCATGCTGGGCTGGCTGATCACGCACTTCACGCGCCCCTGGGTGGCGCGCTGGGGGTGGAAGACGCTGGGCTGGCGGGCGCTGTTTCCCCGGATCCTCGCGGTCAGCGCCATCCAGTCCCTGGTCTGGAGTGTGGCGGGTTATGGCTACCCCTACGGGATCGTGGGGCTGCCGTGGACCGGGCATGTGTCGCTGGGGCTGGCCTTCACGTTCAGCGTGCTCAACGGCCTGATCCTGCTCTGCGGCTGGTGGTGCGTCTATTTCTTCTACCACCTCTTCGACCGCTTCAACCGCCTGCAGATCGAGCAGCTCCGGCTGGCCACGCACGTGAAGGAGGCCGAGCTGCGCGCGCTCAAGTCGCAGGTCAACCCCCACTTCATCTTCAACGCGCTGAACTCGCTGCGCGCCCTGATCGAGGAGGACCCGCGGCGGGCCCGGCAGGCCGTCACCCAGCTGGCGAACCTGCTGCGCTACTCGCTGCAGAGCGGCCAGCTGGAGACCGTGCCGTTCGAGGACGAGCTCCGGGTGGTGAACGACTATCTGGCGCTGGAGCAGGTCCGCCACGAGGAGCGGCTGCGCCTCCGGCTCGACGTGGCGCCGGAGACCCTGCAGCTGCCGATTCCGCCGCTGCTGCTGCAGACCCTGGTGGAGAACGCCGTGAAGTACGGCATCTCCATGCGGCCGGAGGGCGGGGAGATTGCGATCATCGCCCGCCGCGAGCACGGCTCCCTCCGCCTGCAGGTCACGAACCCCGGGGTGCTGGCCTCCGCCCCGGCGCGGGTGCGTCCGCCCGGGGAGTCCACCGGGCTGGGCCTGGCCAACGCCGCGCACCGCCTCCGGCTGCTGTTTGGCGACCGGGCCTCCCTCCAGCTCCGGGTGGGCCTGCCCGGCCACGTCGTGGCCGAGGCCATCATCCCGCTGCCCGCGGCCTCCGCATGAAGGTGCTGCTGATCGACGACGAGCGCCTCGCCCGCAGCGAACTGCGGCGGCTGCTGGCGGTTTTTCCCGACGTGGTGGTCGCGGGGGAGGCGGCCAACGCCCGGCAGGCGCGCGAGCTCCTGGCCACCCTGGCGCCCGACCTGATCTTCCTCGATGTCCAGATGCCCGGCGAGAGCGGCCTGGAACTGCTCGCGTCGCTCGAGCCCCCGGTGCCCCGCGTCATCTTCACCACGGCCTATGACGAGTTTGCGGCGAAGGCGTTTGAGCTCAACGCGCTCGACTACCTGCTCAAGCCGGTGGACCCGGCGCGGCTGGCCGGCGCGCTCGACAAGCACCGCCTGCCGCCGGGCCGCCCGTCCACCCCGGCGGACCGCGCGGCCAAGCTGGCCGCGGAGGACAAGGTCTTCGTCCGCGAGGGCGACCGCTGCTGGTTCGTCGAGGTGAAGTCGATCCGGCTGCTGGAGAGCGAGGGCAACTACACGCGGGTGCATTTCGACACCGCGCAGCCGCAGCTCTTCCGCTCGCTCAACGCGATGGAGGAGCGGCTGGACCCGAAGTACTTCTTTCGCGCGAACCGCCGCCAGATCATCAACCTGGCCTGGATCGACAAGATCGAGCCGTGGTTCAGCGGCGGCCTGCTCGTCAACCTCAAGGGCGGCTCCAAGGTCGAGCTCAGCCGCCGGCAGGCCCAGGAGTTCCGGGAGAAAATGAGCCTGTGAGGCGGCCCGCCCCCGGCCCGCCCATCCACTGATCCCCATGATCGAAGTCCACCAGCTCACCAAGATTTTCCAGGACCGGAAGCGCGGCGCCATCCGGGCGGTGGACGGGGTGTCGTTTCGCGCCGCCCCCGGGCGGATCTACGGGCTGCTGGGCGCCAACGGGGCGGGCAAGACCACCACGCTCCGGCTGCTGGCGACGCTGCTGCGGCCGACCGCCGGCACGGCCACGGTGGCGGGGTTCGACGTCGCGCGGGAGCCGGAAAAGGTCCGCGCCCACGTCGGCTTCCTCGCGGCGAGCACCGCGCTCTACGGCCGGCTGACCGCGCGCGAGATGATCACCTACTTTGGCGCGCTCAACGGCCTCGCGCCCGCGGAGATCAAGGCCCGCCTCCGGCGGATTGCGGCCGAGCTCGACATGGACGAGTTCCTCGACCGGCGCTGCGACCAGTTCTCCACCGGCATGAAGCAGAAGACGTCGATCGCCCGGACCCTGATCCACGACCCCGCGGTGATGATCTTTGACGAGCCGACGCTCGGCCTGGACGTGATGACGGCGCGGGCGATCGTGCGCTTCGTGCGCGAGTGCCGGGACCGCGGCAAGACCGTGATCTACTCGACCCACGTCATGAGCGAGGTGGAGAAGCTCTGCGACACGGTCGGCGTCATCCATGGCGGCCGGCTCTGCGCTGAGGGCACCGTGGCCGAGCTGCGGGCGAAGCACGGCGAGCAGGACCTCGAGGAGGTCTTCGTCAAGATCGTCGGGGCGGAGGGCAGCCCATGAACTGGAGCAACATTGTCACGGTTTACCGGAAGGAGCTGAAGGACTCGCTGCGCGACCGGCGCACGCTGCTGTCCACCATCATCATCCCGACGCTGGTGATCCCGCTGCTGACGCTGGGCCTGGGCAAGGTCATGGCGACGATTGTGACGCGGGCCCAGGAGGAGATCCCGACGATCGCGATCCTGGGCGGCGCGGACTCGCCCGGCGTGGCGGCGGCGCTGCGGCGCGCGCCCAAGCTGCGCATCGTGCCGGCGCCGGCGGACTGGCGGCGGGCGATCAGCGACAAGCAGCTGCGGGCGGCGGTGGAGCTGCCGGCGGGCTTCGAGGCGGGGCTCCGGGCCGGGGCGGCGCCGGCGGTGCACGTCTACCACTACTCGGGCGAGCTCAAGTCCGACCTCGGCGCGCGGGCGGTCGAGCGGTTCCTCACCGACCTGCGCGAGCAGACCGTGGCGCAGCGGCTGGCGGAGCGCGGCCTCGCGCCGACGCTGGCGCGGCCGTTTGAGTTTGCCCGCGAGAACGTGGCCCCGCCCGAGAAGGTGGGGGGCAACCTCTTTGGCGGCATCGTGCCCTACCTGATCATCATCCTCTGCTTCAGCGGGGCGATGTACCCCGCGATGGACCTCACCGCCGGCGAGAAGGAGCGCGGCACGATGGAGACGCTGCTCTGCAGCCCGGTGGCCCGGGTGGACCTGGTGCTGGGCAAGTTCCTGATGGTGCTGACCGGGTCGCTGGCGGCGATGGCCTGCCTGCTGCTCTCGATGGGCCTGACCGCGGCGGTCGGCGGCACGCTCCTGCTGTCCGGCGGCGCGGGGAAGGCGGCGGCGGCCGCGGCCGGCCGGACCGCGGCCGCCGGCGCGATGCCGATGATCGACCCGCTCGGGCTGGTGGGCGTGCTGGCGATGGTGCTGCCCGTGGCGGTGATGTTTGCGGCGGCGGCCTTCACGATCTCGCTTTTCGCGAAGAGCTACAAGGAGGCCCAGAGCTACCTCGCGCCGATGATGATCGTGGTGATCATGCCGGCGGTGGTCGGCATGCTGCCCGGCATCGACCTCAACGTCCGGCTCGCCCTCGTGCCGCTGCTCAACGTCTCGCTCGTGTGCAAGGAGATGCTGTCCGGCGTGTGGCACTGGAACTACCTCGCGCTGATCTTCGGCTCCTCGTGCCTCTATGCCGCGGGGGCGCTGGGGCTGGCGGTGAAGATGTTCCAGCGCGAGGACGTGATGTTTCGCACCTGAGCCGGGCCGGCGGCGGGGCGGCGGCGGGCGGCCGCTGGTAAAAATCCTCCGAAAACCGGCCGGCCCCTGGTAAACAACGCGTAAAAACCGGGCGGCTGCATGGCTATTTGGGGCGGAATCGGTCTAGCCTGCGCGCGCTAAGTAATCTCCGCAGTCCACACCCATGAACACTCCGATCGCATTTCCCGCCCCGAAGCCCGAACTGAAGCTACCCTCCCACGGCGCTGAGCCGCACCCGCTCGAGCACCGTCGGCGCATGGACGAGGACTACGAGGGCCTGCGCATGCGCGAGGCCAACCTCCGCGAGTACGAGATCCGGCTGCGCGAATGGCAGGCGCAGATCGACCTGGGCCCGGCGCCGGCCTTCTCCCCGGTGGGGCTCACCCGGTCGCCGGCCGGCACCCCGGTGGAAAACGATCCGGCCCTGCAGACCGCGTGGGACAAGCTGATCCGCGCCCGCGAGCTGCTCGAGACCGAGCAGGCCCATCTGCGCGACGACCGGCTCAACCTCAAGGAGACCGCGGCCGTCCTCAAGCGCCGCGAGGAGGCCCTGGAGCAGCGCGAGGCCCGCCTGGCCCAGCGCGAGGAGCAGTTCAGCGCCGCGGTGGACGCCAGCCTGGCGGAGAGCACCAAGGCCTCGGCCCTCACCCGCTTCACGCAGGCGCCCTTCGCCATCGCCAAGTCGGTCTTCAGCGCGAAGCACAAGGCGGAGTGACCGGCCGCGGGCCGCGCCCGGCCGGCCCGTTTTTAATCGGCAGGGGCCCGGGGGGGCGCTTATGACCGGGGTTGCCATGTCCTCTCCGGTCTATCCCCAGCACATCATTGCCCGGAAGCGCGACGGCGGCGTGCTCACGCCCGCCGAGATCGAGGCGTTTGTGCGCGGCGCCACCGACGGCTCCTGGGCCGACTACCAGCTCACGGCCCTGCTCATGGCGATTTTTCTCCGGGGCATGACCCCGGAGGAGACCACCGGGCTGACCACGGCGATGATGCGCTCCGGCACCGTGGCCGATCTTTCCTTCCTGCCGCAGCCGAAGGCCGACAAGCACTCGACCGGCGGCGTGGGCGACAAGATCTCGCTGCATCTCGCCCCGATGGTCGCGGCCTGCGGGGTGGCGGTGCCGATGATCTCCGGCCGCGGCCTCGGCCACACCGGCGGCACGCTGGACAAGCTCGAGGCGATCCCCGGGTTCCGCGTGAACCTGTCGCTCGACGAGTACCGGGCGCAGCTGGCCGGCTGCGGGCTGGCGCTCATCGGGCAGACGGCGGAGCTGGCGCCGGCGGACAAGAAGCTCTACGCGCTGCGCGACGTGACGGCGACGGTGGAGAGCATCCCGCTGATCTGTGCGAGCATTTTGGCGAAGAAGCTGGCCGAGGGGATTGATGTGCTGGTGCTCGACGTGAAGTTCGGCCGGGGGGCGTTCATGCCGGACCGGGCGCGGGCGCGGGAGCTGGCGTTGGCGCTGGTGGCGGTGGCCACGGCGCTGGGTAAGCCGACGCGCGCGGTGCTGACGGCGATGGAGCAGCCGCTGGGCCGCGCAGTGGGCCATGCGCTGGAGGTGGCGGAGTCCATCGACTGCCTCCGGGGCCGCGGCCCCGCGGACACGATGGCCGTCACGTACGCGCTCGGGGAGCAGATGCTGGTGCTCGCCGGGGTGGCGGCCACGCCGGCCGAGGCGCACCGCCAGCTGGCGGCGAGCCTGACGCAGGGGACGGCGCTGGAAAAATTTCGCCAGATGGTCCGCGGGCAGGGGGGCGACGTCCGGGTGGTGGACGAGCCGGGCCGGCTGCCGGCGGCGCGGCTCCAGGTGCCGCTGCCGGCGCCGCGGGCGGGCATGGTGCAGGGCGTGGATGCGCGAGGCGTGGCGTTGGCCGCGCTGCGGCTCGGCGCGGGCCGGACCCGGGTGTCCGACCCGATTGATCCGGCGGTGGGCGTGAGCCACCTGCTGAAGGTGGGCGAACCGGTGGCGGCCGGCGGCGCGCTTTGCGTGATCCATGCCAACGACGAGGCTGCGCTGGCGGAGGCCAGGGCCCTGCTGGCCGCGGCCATCGTCGTGGGCGAGGCGCCGGGCGCGCTGCCGCCCCTCGTCGCCGAGATCATCGGCTGAAGCGAGCCGCGGTGGAGCCGGGGGGGAGGGGCCGGAGCCCGCTCCGGCCGGCGGGTCAGTCCTTTTCCAGCTCGGCCAGCTTGCCGGCGGACTGCTCCCACGCGGCGGTGGCGGCGGCCAGCTGGTCGACCAGGGCGCTGAGCTCGAGGTTGAGGTGGTGGAACTTGCCCTTGTCGGCGTAGGTTTCGGGCGCCTCGAGCGCGGCGGTGAGCTCGTTCTGCTTGGCCTCGAGCCGGGAAACCTCCTCCTCCAGGCGGTGCACCTCGGTGTGGAGCTTCTTGAGCTCGTTGGGCGTGGCGCGTTTCCGCGCCTCGGGCGCGGGCGCGGCGGGCTTGGGCCCGGGGGCGTCCTGCTTCGGCCGGGCGTCGGTGAAGCCCGCGGTCAGGGCCGCGCGGGCATTGGAGGCCTTGGACTTGTCGAGGTAGTAGTCGTAGTCGCCGGCGTAGGGCGTGAGGCGGCCGGAGTGGACGTGCAGCACGGTCTTGGCCAGGGCGCGGATGAAATACACGTCGTGGCTGATGAAGATGAAGGTGCCGTCGTACTGCTTGAGCGCGTGGACCAGCGCGTCGATCGAGGCGATGTCGAGGTGGGTGGTGGGCTCGTCCATCAGCAGCAGGTTCGGCGGGTCGACCAGCAGGCGCGCGAGGGCGAGCCGGGACTTTTCGCCGCCGGACAGCACGGAGGCCTTCTTGAAGACGTCGTCCTTTCGGAAGAGGAAGGCGCCGAGGATGGTGCGCCCCTGCTGCTCGGTGAGGTCGTTCTGGGCCGTGCGCAGCTCCATGACGTTTTCCATCACGGTGGCGTCGAGCTTGAGGTTGTCGGCGCGGTTCTGCGCGAAGTAGCCGGGGAAGACGTTGCTGCCGAGCTCGCGGGTGCCGCCCTGGATGGGGATGATGTCGCCGAGGATCTTGAGCAGGGTGGACTTGCCGGAGCCGTTGGGACCGACGAGCACGATGCGCTGGCCGCGCTCCGCCTCGAAGTTGAGGTCGCGGTACACGACGTGGTCGCCGTAGGCCTGCTGGACGTTTTTCAGCGAGACGACGCGCAGGCCCGAGCGCGGGGTGGGGGGAAAGCGGAAGTTGACGCGCTTGAGGTCCTCGGTCGGCTCCTCGACGGCGACCTCCTGCAGGCGCTCGATCTGCTTCTCCTTGGACTTGGCGCGCGAGGCCATGGAGGCCTTGGCGCCGAAGCGGTCGACGAACTTCTGCAGGTGGGCGATCTCGCGCTGCTGGTTCTTGTAGGCGGCGAGCTGCTGCTCCTTGCGCGCCTCCTTTTCCAGCATGTAGTCGTCGTAGTTGCCGGTGTAGCGGTTGAGCGTGCCGTAGCGCAGCTCGAGGATGCCGGTGCAGAGGGCGTTGAGGAAGGCGCGGTCGTGGGAGACCACGAGCAGGCCGCCCGGGTAGCGGGTGAGGTAGTCCTGAAACCAGAGCAGGGCCTCGAGGTCGAGGTGGTTGGTCGGCTCGTCGAGGATCAGGAGGGCCGGTTCGCCGACCAGCAGCCGCGCCAGGTGGGCGCGCATGACCCAGCCGCCGGAAAACGTCTTGGCCAGCTTCTCGTGGTCGCCCTCGCGGAAGCCCAGGCCGGCCAGGATCTTCTTGGCGCGGGGCTCGAGCGTCCAGTCGATGTCCCAGTCGTCATCGTTCTCCGGGGCGAGCTTCTTGCCGCTGGTAGCGATCTGCAGGATGGTCTCGTCGCCCACCGGCGCGCTTTCCTGCGGAAGGAAGCCGAAGTCCGCGCCGCGCTCCCATTCGATCGTGCCCTCGTCGGGCGACTCCTCGCCGAGGATGAGGTTGAACAGGGTGGACTTGCCCGCGCCATTCGGGCCGACCAGGCCGTAGCGGTCCGTGCGCGCGACAAACAAGGACACGTCGCGGAAGAGTTCGCGGGTGCCGTAGGACTTGGCGATGTCGGCGATGGTAAGCATCGAAACGGGTCATCACACGGAAGGGCGGGGCCCGCGTCAATGCGCAGATTTTGTCCTGTCGAAACCCGCCCCCGGCCGGCAGGTGCTAACGGCTGAGGGTGAGGGCGATGCAGCCGGCGACGGCGATGACGCCGCCGACGAGGGAACGGCGGGAGGGGCGGTCGCCCTCGAGCCAGAAGGCGATGGGAATGGAGAGCAGCGGGGTGGTGGCGGCGATGGGGAGGACGAGGCCGCTGGGGGTGGTGGCGAGGGCCCACTGGTAGCAGCCGACGCCGGCGACGGGGCCGGCGAGGCCGTTGGCAAGCAGCCACCAGCGGCTGGAGCGCCGGGCGGCGGGGCTGAGGACGGGCGCGGGCGGGTTGCGCCGGAGGAGGTGGCGGACGAGGAACCAGAGGGCGGTGAACACCACGCCGGCGAGGATGCGGTGGTAGGCGGCGTTGAGGCCGAAGGTGGCGTTGGCGACGTGTTCGCCCGCGGCGGCGGCGGCGGTGACGCCCTTGCGGCTGACGAGCGCGCCGAACCCCTGGCCGGCGGCGGCGAGGAGGCCGAAGAGGAAGCCGACGGGCTGGATCTGCACGCGGGGCGGGTGGGCCGCGCTGGGCATGAGGGCCACGGCGACGCCGACGAGGATGACGAGGCCCCAGACGAGCTGCAGGCTGGTGAGCCGGGTGTCGAGCCACAGCCATTCCCCGAAGGCGGCGATCGGGGCGGCGAGGCACTGGGTCATGAGCACGGTGAGCCGCGAGCCGAGCAGCGGCAGGGCGGAGTAGACGCCGAGGTCGCCGAGGCCCATCCCGATGAGGCCGCTCAAGAGGAACCAGCCGAGGCTGGCGCTGGCGAAGCCGTGCCCGACGGTGTGGGCGAAGAGGCCCAGGATCAGGAGGGCGACGAGCAGCCGGCCGAGGTTGGCCCGCAGCGCGCCGAGGCCGCGAACGCTGTGGCTGGCGCAGGTCGCGTTGAGGGCGAAGAAGAAGGCGGCGAGAAACGAGGCGAACATCGGAGGCAGTGCCATAACAGCCACGAAACCAACAAATACCAGTCCGGTTTATCGTCCCCCGCGCCGGCTCCGCCCCGGCCGTCGCCGCTTTGGCCGGGTGAATTTGCCCCGGCCTTCGGCCGGCGGCACCCGGTTTAATGTGGCTAATTGGCCGGGGGAATTTGTAGTCATGGGCCCAGATGAAAGCCAAGAAAGCCAAAGTGAAGCCGGAGGCGGTGAACGCCGCGCTGGCGGCCCGGAAGGGCCCGGTTTCCCAGTTCATCGCCCGGCATTACCGCCATTTCAACGCCGCCGCCCTCCTCGACACCGCGAAGGGCTACGAGACCCACCTCGCCGCCGGCGGCAAGATGCTCGTCACCCTCGCCGGGGCCATGTCCACCGCCGAGCTGGGCATCTCCCTCGCGGAGATGATCCGGCAGGACAAGGTCCACGCCATCGTCTGCACCGGCGCGAACCTGGAGGAGGACATCTTCAACCTCGTCGCCCACGACTATTACGAGCGCGTGCCGCACTACCGGCACCTGACGGCGGGGGACGAGCAGGCCCTGCTGGACCGGCACATGAACCGCGTGACGGACACCTGCATCCCGGAGATGGAGGCCATGCGCCGGATCGAGGCCGTGGTGGCCGACGAGTGGACGAAGGCCGACCAGGCCGGCGAGCGCTACTTCCCGCACGAGTTCATGTACAAGATCCTCCGGGGAGGAAAACTGAAGGCGAGCTACCAGATCGACCCGAAGCACTCGTGGATGCTCGCCGCGTGCGAGAAGAACCTCCCGATGATCGTCCCGGGCTGGGAGGACGCGACGCTGGGCAACATGTATGCCGGCCGCGTGATCACGGGCGAGATCAAGCACGTCCACACCGTCCGCACCGGGATCGAGTACATGGCGGTGCTGGCCGAGTGGTACACCAAGACGGCGAAGCGCCTGCGCAACGGCGAGGGCAGCATCGGCTTTTTCCAGATCGGCGGCGGCATCGCGGGGGACTTCCCCATCTGCGTGGTGCCGATGCTGCACCAGGACCTGCAGCGCACGGGCGTGCCGCTCTGGGGTTATTTCGCGCAGATCAGCGACTCGACCACCAGCTACGGCAGCTATTCCGGCGCGGTGCCCAACGAGAAGATCACCTGGGGCAAGCTCGGGGCGAAGACGCCGAAGTTCATCGTCGAGAGCGATGCCACGATCGTGGCGCCGCTGGTCTTCGCCTGGGTGCTGGGGCAATAAGCCGCCCGCGGTCCGCCGGGTCCGGTTTCCGCCCAAAATCTTTGCGTCCCGGCGGCTTTGCGCGACGGTCTAGCCCGATGCCCAACGCCCTCGCCCACGAGCCGTCGCCCTATCTCCTCCAGCACGCGGACAACCCCGTGCACTGGCAGCCGTGGGGCGAGGCGGCGTTCGCAGCGGCGCGGGCCGGACAGAAGCCGATCTTCCTGAGCATCGGCTACTCGACCTGCCACTGGTGCCACGTGATGGCGCACGAGTCCTTTGAGCACCCCGAGGTGGCGGCGCTGCTCAACGAGTATTTCATCCCGATCAAGGTCGACCGCGAGGAGCGGCCGGATGTGGACAAGGTCTACATGGCCTACGTGCAGGCGATGACCGGCCACGGCGGCTGGCCGTTGAGCGCCTGGCTCACGCCGGAGCTGAAGCCGTTCTACGGCGGCACCTATTTTCCGCCGGAGGACCGGCACGGGCGGACCGGGCTGCTTTCGATCCTGCGGACGATTGCGGGCGGCTGGCGCGACGAGCGCGCGAAGCTCGTGGCCGAGGGGGAGCGGGCCCTCGCGGCACTGCGCCGGCATTACGTGCCAACAGGGCCGGCCGTGGAGGAGGCGGACCTGGCCGCGGCGGGCGGCGCGGCGCTGGCGCAGGGCTGCCGTGATTTGATCGAGACGTTCGATCCGGCGCACGGCGGGTTTGGCGGGGCGCCGAAATTCCCGCGGTCCGCGAACCTCGATTTTCTCTTCCGCTGCGCGTCGCTCCCCGGATCGAACCGGTCCGCGAACGCCGTGGCGCAGGCGGCGCACACGCTGCGCGGCATGGCGGGCGGCGGCATCCACGACCACATCGGCGGGGGCTACCACCGGTACTCTGTGGACGCGGCGTGGTTCGTGCCGCACTTCGAGAAGATGCTCTACGACCAGGCGCAGATCGCGGTCAATTGCCTGGAGGCGCGGCAGGCGACCGGCGACGAGCGCTATGCGTGGATGGCCCGCGACATCTTCGACTATGTGCGCCGCGACCTGACGGGCCCGGCGGGCCAGTTCTACACGGCGGAGGATGCGGACAGCCCGCGGCCGGGGGGCGGTGACGCGCATGCGGTGGAGGGCGCGTTTTACGTCTGGAGCGCGGCGGAGCTGCGGGCGGTGCTGGGCGCGGACGCCGAGCTCGTGGGCCGGCACTTCGGCGTGCGGGAGGAGGGCAATGTGGCGCCGGCGCAGGATCCGCACGGGGAATTCACCGGGATGAACCTCCTGGCGCAGCGCCGGCCGCTGGCGGAGACCGCGGCCCAGCTGGGGCTGACGGTCGAGCAGGCCAGCGACCGGCTGCAGGCGGCGCTGGGCGTGTTGCGGGAAGTCCGGGCGCGCCGGCCCCGGCCGCTGCGGGACGACAAGGTGGTCACCGCCGGCAACGGGCTGATGATTTCCGCCCTGGCGCGGGGGGCGCAGGTGCTGGGCGAGCCGGAGCTGCTGGCGGCGGCGGTGCGGGCGGCGGAGTTTTTGCGGCGCGAGCTGGCGAACGACGCCGGCGACGTGCTCTTCCGGTGCTGGCGCGGGAGCCGCGGGGCGTCCGAGGGCTTTGCCGAGGACTACGCGTACCTCGTGCAGGGGCTGCTGGACCTGCACGAGGCGTCCTTCGACCTGCGCTGGCTGCAGTGGGCGGAGCGGCTGCAGGGGACGATGGACGCGCGGTTCTGGGACGAGGAGCGCGGCGGCTATTACAACTCGCCGGCGGGCGACGCCGCGATCGTGCTGCGGCTGAAGGAGGACTACGACGGGGCGGAGCCGGCGCCGAGCTCGGTCGCGGCGCTGAACCTGCTGCGGCTGGCGGCGCTGCTGAACGACGAGGCCCTGGGCCGGAAGGCGATCCGAACGCTGGCGGCGTTTCAGGCGCAGTGGAGCCGCGCGCCCCAGGCGCTGCCGGCCATGCTGTGCGCGGTGGCGTTTGCGCTGGAGCCGGCGCGGCAGGTCGTGCTGGTGGGTGATCCGGCGCGGGAGGACTTCCGGGCGTTGGCTGCCCCGCTGCACGAGCAACTGGGCCCCCGGCGGGTCGTGCTGGCGATCACCGGGGAGGCGGAGCGAGCCTGGCTCGCGGCGCGGGTGCCCTGGCTCGCCGAGATGCGGTCGGTCGGCGGCCAGGCCACGGCCTACGTCTGCGAGCATTTCACCTGTCAGGCGCCGGTGACGACCGCGGCGGACCTGCGCCGGTTGCTGCATCCGGGCCGGGCGGCGGCCCCCTAATCCCGGCTTGCGGCGACCCTGAGCCGGGACGGGCCGGCGCCGGGCGAGGCGGAGGGGCGGAAAGCGCCTGCGGGCGCGGGCGGGCGGATTTCCCCGTTGCGCCAAGGAGGCATCGCGCCTCACGCTTTGGATGTGAGAATTCTCGCTGTCGAAGATGATGCCGTGTCCCGCACGATCCTGCGCCTGGCTTTGCGCAAGCTCGGACACGAGGTGGTGGAGGCGGTCGATGGCGCGGAAGCGTGGAAGATGCTGGCGCAGGAACCGGTGCGGGTGGTGGTGAGCGACTGGTCGATGCCCACGATGGACGGGCTTGAGCTCTGCCGCCGGATCCGGGCGAAGGTGGGGGCCGGCTACACCTATTTCATTCTCCTGACGGCCCGTGATGCCAGTCGGGAAAACCAGCTGGCCGCGGCGGAGGCGGGGGTGGACGACTTTCTGACCAAGCCGCTGGACGTGAACGAGCTTTGGAACCGGCTGCGCGTGGCGGAGCGCATCCTGCGCTATGCCACGCAGGTCCGGCAGCTGGAGGAGATGATGCCGATCTGCTCGTACTGTAAGAAGATCCGCGACGACAAAAACTACTGGCAGCAGATCGAGGGCTACATCAACGAGCGCACGGGCAGCGAGTTCAGCCATTCGATCTGCCCGGATTGCTACCAGCGCGTGGTGATCCCGGAGATCGAGAGCCTGAAAGCGCCCGACGCCACATGAACGAGCGCGTGCAGCGACTGGAGGAGAAGGTGGCGTATCTCGAACGCCATGTGACGGAGCAGGACAAGGCCATGCTGGAGCTGGGCGACCTGCTGGTGAAGCTGCGCCTGGAGCTGCGCGCCCTGCGCGAGCGCGCCGGCAGTGGCAGCCCCGGGGAAGGCGACCGGGAGCCGGCGGACGAACGTCCGCCGCATTACTGAGCCCGCGCCGCGGGCCGTCAGAACGTCGCGGTGACTTCCTGCTGCTGGCCGGACTCGAGCCGCTGGGTGCCGAGGGCCGCGCATTCGATCTCGTCGTTCTTGTAGAGCTTGAACTTCACCGGGGCCGCCGCTTCGGCGGACTCCCAGCGCCATTTGCCGATGGAGACAAACTGGAGCGGCACGCCCTTGTCCCAGCTGAGCCCGGGGCCTTCGCCCCGGATGAAGAGCCGGTTGCCAATGCCGATGTAGGCGGTGACCAGCAGCCGCGTCGCGCCATCGGAGGAGACCACCTTCTCGGCGACCTCGTCGGGGGCCACCTGGCTGAACTCGTCGGCGGGGGCCGGGGCGGCGGGCTCGGCGATGCCGAGTTCCAAACTGGGCGCGGGGGTCTCCACCGGCTTCGGCTTGCGGGCCGCGCGCTTCCGGACGGGCTTGGGTTCCTCCGCTCCGTCGGCGGGCGCCTCGGGCGTGGCGGGGGCCGGGTCGGCCGCGGCCGCCGGTTCCAGGGGGGCGACGTCCGGCGCGGGCTCAGCCGGCGCGGGCGTGAGGACGATCAGATGGTCGGCGAAGGGAGCCACGGTGGGGGGCACGACCGGCTCGATGTGGGTGATGACCTCGGGAGCGACCGGAGCCGGCTCGGGGGCAGTCACGGCTACCGGGGCGGCAAGCTCGGCGGGGGCCGGTTCCTCGGGTCGCGGCCGGCGGGTCCGCTTGGTCTCGGCGGCTACCGTGGCGGCCTCGATGGCGGCCAAAGTGGCGGCGGTGCGGGCGGCGAGCCGGCTCTCGATCTCGGTGAGGGCGGCGGCGGCGGCCGCGGTGAGGGCGGCGGGGGCCTGGGCGAGCGCTTCCTGGGCGGCGGCGAAGGTCTGCTTGGCGCCGCCCTCCAGCCGGCCCAGTTCGGCGGCGGCTTGCTGGACCTTGGCGGCGGTCTGGGTGAGCTGGGCGCTCTCGGCCGCGCGGAGGGCGGCGAGCTCGCGCTTCAGTTCGTCGCGCTCCTCGTCCCGCGCGCTGGTGAGCTGGGCCGAGAACTCGGTCACCTTGTCCTGCAGCACCTGGGGCACCTGCTTGGCCTGGGCGAGATTCTTCTGCGCCAGCTCGGCGATCTCATGCAGGCCGGCGGCGGCGATGCTGATCTGCTCGGCGGCGGTGGTCAGGGTGAGGGCGAGCGCCTCCAGCCCGCGCTGCCGGTCGTCCAGGGTCTCGTTCTTCACCCGCTCGTAGCGCAGCACGAGGGGGATGACGCCGATGACCGCCCCGGCGATCACGCAGGCGGTGATGGCGTAGACGGCGGAGGACGACAGGGGGCCGGTGCTGCGGTTGGCGATCAGCCAGGCCGTGAACAGCAGGACCGCGTCAGTCAGAAAAAAAATCCACTGGGGCAGTTTGGGGGACGGGGAGGAAGACATCATGGGGCGCCGCGGGCGTGGCAATGATGTGCGGCGCGGGCGGGAACTTTTCAACCACGGATTGCAGGCGGCGCGAAACGCGCCGCGAGGGCGGCGTGGAGGCGCTCCCACTCGGCGGGCTGGAGGTCGTCCTTGCGGCCGGGGGCGATCTGGCGGTGGTCGGTCATCTGCTCCAGGGTCCAGCCGTGCCGGGCCCAGCGCGGCGCGAGCCACTCGAGCGCGGAGGCGAGCTGCGCCGCCGTCAGCGGCGCGGCGTAGGTGTCGCCGGCAAAGGAGAGCCCGAGCAGGAAGGCGTTGCAGCCGGCGCGGCCGCGGAAGGACGACACGCCCGCGTGCCAGGCGACGTGGGCGTCGGCGACGAACGTGCAGCGCGTGCCGTCGGGGGCGATGAGGACGTGGTAGCTCACCCGGCTGGCGGGGTCGGTCATCCGCGCGATGGTGGCGTCGAAGGGGAGGACGCTGTGGTGGAACACCACGCCCCGGCGCTCGTGGGGCACGGTGGCGTCGTGGTGGGGCGACGGGCGGGAGATCTCGGGAAACATCGCGGGGCGCGCGCCGGGTCAGAGGTGGCGCCAGGCCTGGCCGAGCAGGGACACGAGCAGGCCGATCCGCACGGCGCCCTCGAGCGTGAGAACGACGAGGAGCCAGCTGAGCCCGCAGCCGCGGCGCACGGAGAAGCCGATGACGGAGACGATGAGCAGGACGAGGCCGTGGATGCGGGTGAAGGGCGAGCCGAGCAGGGCGAGCATCCAGGCCCAGTAGAGGAACAGGGCGGAGGTCCAGCCGAACGCGGTGAGCTCGGCGAGCCCGAGCTTGCGCGGGTCGCCCTGGCGGGCGATCTGCTTGATGCCGACGTAGCGCTCGCTCATGACCAGCTGCCAGAGCTCGAAGCCGAGGAACAGCGGGGCGGCGAGGAGCAGGAAAGTCATGGGGCGGCCGGGCGGCCCGGTCACTTCCCGGCGTACCAGAAGGCCCGGCGCCAGTTGTGGCGGCGGAGCCGCTCCTGCAGCGGACCGGGGAGGTCGGGCAGGTCGCTCACGGCGCAGTTGGCCTCGGCCTGGGCGGGGTTGCGGATGCCGGGGATGACGGTGGAGACGGCGGGATGGGCGAGCACCCACTTGAGCGCGGCCTGGGGCAGGGTGAACCCGCTGCCGTCGAGGTCGTGGCGGATCCGCTCGGTGCGCACGACCACGCGGCCGAGCCGGTCGCCGGCGAAGTAGTTTTTCCGGAAGTCGTCGTCGGCAAACTTCGTGAGCATCGTGAACTTGCCGGTGAGGGCCCCCTCGTCGAAGGCGACCCGCACGATGACGCCGACGCCGCACTCCTTGGCGGTGTCGAGCAGCTCGGCGGCGGGCTCCTGCTCAAACAGGTTGTAGATGACCTGGACGCTGTCCACCCAGCCGCCGCGCATCAGGGCGATGACGCTGTTCTGGTCATGCTCCGGGGTGGAGACCCCGATGAGGCCGATCTGGCCCTCGCGCTGGAGCTGGCGGAGGAGCTTGAACGGCGCGGGGTCGCGGTTCCAGGCGCGGGTCCAGGTGTGCAGCTGGAGCAGGTCGATGCGGTCCGTGCCCAGCTGGCGCAGCCGGTCGGCGACGTTCTCGCGGACGTAGGCCTCGGCGTAGCGCTCGTCGGCGCGGCAGTACGGGGTGGGCGGCCAGGCGCCGGGCCCGGGCGGGGTCTTGGTGGCGACGAAGATCTTTTCCTTCCGGCCGGCGGCGGCGCGCTCGCGGAGGACCTGGGCGATGAGCCGCTCGCTGCGGCCGTTGCCGTAGCCGGCGGCGGTGTCGATGAAGTTGCAGCCGAGGTCGAGCGCGCGATGGAGCGCGGCGAGGGAGTCGGCATCGGCCTGGGCGCCCCAGGCGCCGCCGATGGCCCAGCCCCCGAAGCCGATCTCGGAGCACTGGAAGCCGGAAGGACCGAATGGGCGGAATTTCATGATGGAGTCCCCCAGTCTTGCACGCGGAGGCGGTGGAACGGAAGCGCGGAAAATCCGGAAGGGCGCGGGCTCAGTAGCCGAGGGCCCGGGCGTCGGGCTTGCGCGGGTCGGCGGCGCCGAGGCGCCGGCCGGTCTGGGGCTCGACCAGGATGGTTTCGCCGTCGCCCTGGTAGGCGCCCTCGTAGGAGTCGCGCTCCCGGAGCGTGTGCCCCATGGCCCGCAGCCGGTCGGCGGTCGCCGGGCTCAGCCCATTGTGCTCATAGGTGAGCACGTCCGGCAGCCACTGGTGGTGCACCCGCGGCGCCTCCACGGCCTGCATCACGGGCAGGCGGTGGTCGACGACGTTGGTGATGATCTCCAGCACGGTGTTGATGATGGTCGGCCCGCCCGGGCTGCCGGTGACCAGGAGCAGCTGCCCGCGCTGCAGCACGAAGGTCGGGGTCATGGACGAGAGCGGGCGCTTGCCCGGGGCGATGCTGTTGGCGGGACCCTGGATGAGGCCGAACATGTTCTTCACGCCGAGCTTCGCGGTGAAGTCGTCCATTTCGTTGTTCAGGAGGATGCCGGTGCCGGGGACGGTGACGCCGCTGCCGAAGGCGCCGTTGAGGGTGTAGGTGTTGGCGACGGCGTTGCCCGCGGCATCGACGATGCTGAAGTGGGTGGTCTCGGTGGACTCGGTCCGCGGCGCGGGCCGGGGCGCGGGCGGGGCGGCGGCGCCGTCCGGCTGGCCGGCGG